>JBFHEW010000116.1:0-7122 GCA_041583955.1 Bacteroidia bacterium
GAAGAGTATCCTCCTGTCAATGACTGTATCTACAATGCTCAAGAGGGTATCCGCATGGAGAAACAACGAATCGGCTCCCATGTCCTGTATCATCACCGCATTGTCTGTGAGAAGTACCATGTCGCCAACCTCGTAGTATTTGGCGCGTTCGCCAGTAAGCGTAATATTCTGTGCGGTATCGGTCACAACAACATTTCCCAATGCCAGTCCGTAGCCGTATTTCTTGTTGTAATAAAGGCTGTCGGCCAAAATTGATTGGTCTGAGCTCAGAACGGTAGCTTCCCGACTGAACTGCGCAATATCGAGGTCTGTATCGTACCACCCGAAATTGCAGAGAATGGTGTTCTCATCGCTGATAATGGTGGTGGGTCCAAGGAAGAAAGCAACCTCGGTCTGAGTGTTGTAGCGCAGGGTGTCGCAGTGAAGTGTATACTTGGCATTCACCAGTTTCACGCTGTCTTTGAAGAAGAGCTCTTCCAATGTGCTGAAATAGTATCCGACCCGGCTTGTGAGCGTGTTCTTGCTGTCTACAATGGTGCCGCCTGTATTGTACCACGCCCGTTCGGTGGCCATGTTGTAATCCAATTTCTGACTGGTCAACGTCATTTCGCGGTCCACCAACCGTACGTTTCCTTTTGCTTTGGCGTACTCGGTATTCCCGTTGTAGTTGAGCACATCGCACCACATTTTAATGCTATCTCCTTTGTTGATGAATACTTTCGAAAAGGCATCCATGCTGTTATCAGCATAGAGGTAGGCGCTGTCGCAATTCATAATGGCACCCTCATGTTCAAACATGACGTTTCCGAGCAACCTCCTTGCTTTATGCCCGAGGCTTTCGTCATACTCAAGCACTTCTGCGTTCAGCAGTTCAATGCGCTTCTTTTTCCCATCCTGTGAAAAAACAGAACCGGACAAGCAGATGAGTAGGAGTAGTAACGTAAGGCGGCAACGCATTGGCGCCAAAGTTAATTTCCGTGATGCCTTTCGACCGTTCCTTTCCAAGAAAGATACATGGCGTTGAAGTGAGTGAGACATTCTTTCAGAAAGGCCTCATCAACCAGTTTATGGAGATTGGCCAGATTGCCTATCTGGTCAATCGTGATCTTGTACGACTGTTCCATTGGTCCGGCCTCTAGCTTCAGGGTATATTTCTCGTTGTATTCGAAAATGGTGATGGTGATGCTAGGGTGCGGTATTCTGCCAACTACTCTCATTGTTTCTACGAAATGGTTGAATAGGATGCATGGATAAGGATCATTCTGTTCAATGCATTGGGAATCACTCTATTTACAGCTGTGCTTAACATATCAGATAGTATCAGAACTTAACTACGATCTTAGCATTTATGCGTCTGGCTGTCAGGTAATTAGGAACAGCATATTGCCTATTGGTTATATCCGATATCCACAGGTAACTGAGGGTGTTGTTCGTTCCTAGAAGATTGAATACCTCAAAACTGATCCAAACGGATTCGAGGTATTTGAGCGGGTTTTTAGGTCCAACGAATTTCTTCTTCTCTCCCAGAAGCATGTATGAGAAACCGATATCCACCCTTCGGTAAGGCGGAATGCGTAGCGTATCGCGATAGCGGACATAATCAGGCGGTCCGAACGGCATTCCAGAACCGAAAACCAGGTTAAGGTGCATTTTCAGCTGCGGTAGTTTCGGTACGTAATCCTGAAAGTAGAGCGCAAAATTGACCCGTTGGTCCGTAGGTCTCGGAATGAACCCGGGTTCCTGTCTGATGCTGTCGGCTGGAACGGAGTTTTCCGTTACCCCGAATACGATCCTTTCTCCATCCGAATTGTAATAGTCGTAATAGAAATCATCGATGATGTCTTCCTGCACTGTCATTACCGACATGCTGGCCCATGATTCTATCCCTTTCACGAACTCACCATTCACTTTTAGGTCAAGACCTGTGGCGTATCCACGTGAGTTGTTGTTGGCGTAGTATCTGATGCGCACATTATCGATCTCGTAGGTGACCAGATCGTTCAGATATTTGTAATAGACCTCGGCCACCAACTTGAACGGACGTCTCCACGCTTTGAAATTATAATCCATACCAACAACAGCATGGTAGGATTGCTGTGCGCGGACATTCGTGTTGAGCTGTCCGTTCAGGTCGCGCAGTTCGCGATAGAAGGGAGGCTGGTAGTACATGCCACCTGAGGCCCGGAAAATGATGTCAGCCTTTTCCCATTTCGGATTGAACGAGTAGTTGGCCCGTGGAGTGGCGAAGAATTGTTTGTTCACATCCCAGTAATGGAACCGCACACCCGCAGTCAGTCGGTGCTTGCTTGTATCTGAGAACAACCACGTGTTCTGGATGAATCCGCTACCTCGATGGCTTTGCAATTTTATCGTGGTCTTAAGGACCTGAAATACCTGTAGCTCATTCGGGTTGAGTGGCAATGAATAGCCGGAGGAATCGATCATATTCCATTCGCTCAATCTATCGGTGATGTCTTCGTACTGGTACTTTACGCCCCAATCAAGGATACGATGTCCATCAAACCATTTTCCAAGATGCCGGGCAGTGATCACATTGGCTGTGAGGTAGTTACGGGCATGGTCCAAGAAAGTGCCGATACCACGGTTGAATGCCACCTCACCCAGATTGTCTGACCCGAAGTTGTTCTCAAGTTGTCCGAGAAAGTACTGACCCTGAACATCAAAGGTCTCGGTTTCGTTCGAGCGGAATGTGGAGGCTATGAGCTTCAACTTCAATTTCGGGTCTGGCCGATATTCTGCAGTCAGCGCCCCAAGCATTGTTTCAAACGTATTCACTTCCTGCCCATCAAAATAGACCGTGAACCTCAATGCATCGCTTATGGTTCCGAAATCGGTTTCCCGGTTCTCGGGTATGAACTGATACTTGTTCTGTGCGTAATTGAAGAGTCCACTGATGCTCCACTTATCATTGATGTCGTAATTGAGCAATGCTTGCGCATCCATGAATTGCGGGCGGTACGCACCGTCCGTATCCAGACTTCCCAGAATGTATTGGTTGGTGCGATAGCGGAACCCTCCGAGATAGGAGAATCGGTAATCTTTTGAAGAACCCTCCACATGAACAGATCCACCGAGTAGACTTCCGGCAACGGTTCCTGCAAATTTGCGCGGACGTTTGTATTTCACGTCCAGTACCGATGACATCTTGTCGCCATATTTCGCTTCAAAACCACCGGCAGAGAAACTCAGACTGCCTACCAGGTCAGGATTGATGAAACTGAGACCTTCCTGTTGTCCGGACCTCACCAGAAAAGGACGATAGATCTCTATATCGTTGACGTAAACGAGATTCTCATCGTAGTTGCCACCCCGAACGTTGTACTGCGAACTCAATTCGTTGTTCGAACTGACGCCTGCAAAGGTTTTGAGCACCGCTTCAATTCCGCCACCTGCAGAAGGTATTTCAATGGCAATGCGCGGATCGACCCGTGTCATGGTATTGTTCCGGTTGGCATCGTCATTCACCACTGCTTCGGTAATGATGTTCTCTTTCAATTTGAGAATACGGTTGAGACGCTTGACCTCACCTTCTGCCAATTCCAATTCGAATACCTGAGAATCGTAGTTGAGATGCGTGAACGAAACCTTGAGTTTGGTATTGGCCGGGATGACAAGGGTGTAATTGCCCAAACTATCGGTAGTGGTTCCTCCAGTGAATCCGATAGCGGCAATGGCAGCGAACGGAATCCCGTTATTATCCTCATCCAGCAGCATGCCTGTGACTGTTGCTTTCTGCGCAAAGAGCGAAAAGCTGATCACCAACATGGAGAGCGTTGCAATGAACGCCTTGGTCCTTATCAGGAGGAATTCAGTCAAGATCAATACCTATCCCGTTTCTTCCGCTTGAAATCTCCGTTCTTCCATGCCTTGATGAACTTGGCCCAGGCCAACGGATTCAGGAGGTTGTTCGGTGGTAACTGACCGGCATAATACAGTTGAGCACCGCGCTGCTGCATGGCATACGTGAAGTTCTCCCGTCCGTCCATGCCCATATTCTCCATCCGCTCTTTCATTTCTGCACGTGCCAGATTCCGCTGTGCGCGCTGCTTATCATCCTCAGGTAATCGTAGGTCCAGAAACGCTTCCCTGAATTGTTCCTTGGTAGGCCAAGGGTAGATCACAGCTTCTTGCAGAGTGATGGTGTCGCCATCCATCATCTGTATCAGCGAATAGTTCCTTTTGTCGAGCGAATCCGGAATAACGAACAGCGCATCCTTGAAGCCTATGTATGAGAACTGAATGGTGTCTCCGCGCTCTGCCACGAATGAGAAGTAACCGAAATAGTCGGAAATGGTACCACGTTTCGAACCTTTTATAAGGATATTGGCAAAAGGCACAGCAACAAGGCTGTCGCGCGTCAGTAGAACCCCCGAAAATTGAAGAAGGCTGTCATTTTTCGTCTGTGCCTCAGTGTCAAAAGAGACACACGAACTGACGATCAGAAGGGAAAGAAAGAACTTGATAAGACTACGCTGCATGTTATTGGTTAACGGCACGGTAACGGCCAGATTCATGATCTATTGCACAACAAATTTCTCCAACTCCTCAAGAATACTGAATATCATCTCATCATTCTCCGGTGTGTCGGATTCTGAAAGAAAAGCCTTGAGTCGGATGATCTCGTTCTGAAGCATTTCCTGATCGTTGACAGCTTCCCAATTCTCCACCACGGTCAACACCTCCAAGCATTCCATGTAGTTTCCCACCGAAGCTACGGTAATGAAGTCGTGCAACCGATGATTAAGGTCAACGCCCGACTGCCAGCAGGCAGATAACATCAGCACGCGGACATCGCTGAAACCAGGGTTGCCCAGTTGGTCAACGATCTGTTCCAGCGCTTCCTTATCCTTGAGGTCGAAAAGCAGTTGCGAGATGGCGTTTTCAATGCCCAATTCCGTTGTTGCTTGCAATGCCTCCAACAGGTCGTTGATGTACGTGGCATCACCGCCCTTCTTTATCTTTTCCACCGCCTTCAGGGCAAACGCCTCATCGTTGCTCTTCAGATCCTTAATGACAGACTCTCGGTCTTTCTTTGAAATTTTAGCCATGATCGAAGGCGCGAAAGTACTCAATCAGCTTCGACTACCGAAGATCGAACTCCCAACTCGGATCATCGTACTTTTCTCCTCGATGGCAATGGGATAATCGCCTGACATTCCCATTGAGAGCTCTTTGAACGATTCCTGATCCTGAAAATAGGTTTCCTTCAGTCGGTCGAAAATGGAGCGGAGAGTTCTGAACTCCTGCCGAACCTGATTTTCATTTTCTGTGAAAGTTGCCATTCCCATTACACCTGCGATTTCAATGTGCTGCAGATGGTGATGTTCTCCTGAGGAAAGATAGGCTTCCGCCTCTTCGAGACTCAATCCATACTTGGTTTCTTCTTCAGCTATGTGGAATTGAAGGAGTACTTTGATCCTTCTGTTGTTCTTCGCTGCCTCCTTGTTGATTTCGGGCAACAGGCTGACCTTATCCACCGAATGGATAAGGCTCACGAAAGGTGCAATGTATTTGATCTTGTTGCGCTGCAAATGGCCTATCATGTGCCACTCAATGTCTTTAGGCAATGCATCGGCCTTGGGAACCATTTCCTGAACACGGTTTTCACCGAAAATGCGTTGCCCCGCATTGTAGGCCTCCATTAAAACCTCATTCGGTTTTGTTTTTGACACTGCCACCAGCGTTACCCCTTCGGGTATCTCGGTCCTGATCTGTATTAAATTCTCCGCAATTGTTCCCATCTCGATTGCAAAGTAAAAAACGATAAGTACAACCATCGAGTTTGATAAATTTGAGGCATGAGCATTCTGAAGGAAATGGAACAACACGGATCGTATGCACAGCTATCGCATGGCAAGGTCCGATATGAGTTTTCCGGTCCGGAAAATGGCGAGGTGGTGGTGCTCATTCACGGGCTTATAGGCCACATGCATGTGTGGGATTATCAGTTCAAATTCCTGATAGAAAACGGTTACCGGGTGTTGCGCTTCGATCTTTACGGCAGAGGTTTTTCTGAAAGGGTGAAAAGCCAGCACGGCAGCGATCTCTATCTGTCTCAGGTTTCAGAATTGGTAGACTTCGTGGGAGTAAGAGATAAGTTCCATCTTGTTGGACTTTCGATGGGAGGGGCCATCAGCACGCGTTTTGCAAGTCATTACCCGGATAGATTGAAGTCGCTTTTCCTTGTGGATTGCTATGGCATTCCAACCCCGAATGACCCTGGGATACGGATTGTTCAACCCAGAATAGTTGGCGAGGCGTTCATAGGAGCACTTGGTGGTCCGATTCTGAAACGCGCTCCTATCAGAGGTGTTTTCGATAAGAAGAAGCATGCCGGATTTGCCAAGTGGTTCTCTGCACCATTGGCCATCAAAGGTTCGAAGCGCGCGTTATTGAGCACTTTGAGGAATTTCATGCTCGAAGACCATGTACCGCATTACGAGCGTCTGAATCATTTTGATTTCCCGAAGCTCATTCTTTGGGGCAAGGAAGACGCCATTCTGCCATACAGCTATGGTCAACGGATACATGCACTCGTTCCCAATGCACGTTTCGAAACCTTTGAAAAGTGCGGCCACGTACCTCAATTTGAAGAACCCGAAAAGTTCAATTCACTAACCCTTCAATTCCTGAAAGAGCTTCGTTGATGCGATATTCCGTATTGATATTCATCCTTTTATCATTCGGTGTCAGGGCGCAGAAGATCCAGGACATGCTGCATGAGATAAAGCTTCCGGAAGGATTCAGATTAGACCTTTACGCTACCGATGTAGAGAATGCCCGGTCGCTCGCACAAGGGCCGGAAGGCGTGATCTTCGTAGGCAGTCGCAATGCCGGAAAGGTGTATGCAGTGGTGGATGAGGATGGGGATGGGAAATCAGACAGAACGTATGTTCTAGCAGAAGGATTGAATCAGCCTAACGGAGTTGCTTACCGTAAAGGAGATCTCTACATCGCAGAGATCAGCAAGGTGTCGGTTATGCGGGGCATTGACGGAAAGTTGGCAAAGCCACCGAAAATGGAAACGGTTAGAGACGACTTTCCAGATGAGAAGCACCATGGTTGGAAATACATTGCGTTCGGACCGGACGATAAGCTCTA
>JBFHEW010000117.1:0-7073 GCA_041583955.1 Bacteroidia bacterium
AGGACCGCACTCGAATCGGGCTGATCGGTATTGATACCCACGTGGTATTCGTTGTTCCAGATGAAGCTGTTGGCAACCCAATCGTTGAAGAATACGGTATCGTAGCGCATGGTCTGGCCGTGCAATCCGGGAATGAGTGGACCTGGAGCTCCTTCAGGACCGATTCCTTGTCTCCAATAGATCCCATCAAAATACCAGAAACTGCTATCGGTCACCGTGTAGATCAGCAGTCCCGTGGCCGGATTGGTGATGGAAAGCGTATCCGTTCTTGGTATGAGCAGGCCTTTATTCAAAGATTGGATCTCGAGCAACGCGCTCGGATCAGGGGTTGTGGTTCCAATTCCCACGTTGTCCTGTGCGGACACGAAAGACACATTTGAGATGAGGATAAGGGCTGAAAACGCTATCGTCAGCACACGGAAATTTCGCATTTCAATCAAGTATTTCAGTTAGAGACCTTGCTTTGTCGGTTCAAGCTGGAAAATTACACATTTCGTATGTTTAAATGCACGCATTTAGCGGATAAGGCTATTTTTGCGCCCGTATTGGGGCGTTTAGCTCAGTTGGTTTAGAGCACCACCTTGACAGGGTGGGGGTCACTGGTTCGAATCCAGTAACGCTCACGAAAGTGAAATGGGAGGTTTTCATGGAAATGACATCCTCCCACTTTTTTATCTGCGTGAAAGCTATTTCAAAACTTCTTCTGTCTTTCATTCTTGTTGTCGGTTCTGCCGCTACGGCATTGGCCGACATAGGAGAAACTTTTGACCTCAAACAGAAACGTGCAGCGCTTCAAACAGAGTTGAGAACGCTAAGAAACGATTCTGCAGCCTCTGTTGGGCAGCTCATGGATGTGCACGCACGCATCGTTGAGCTTGACGAGAAGATCTTTGAGAGTTATGATGAAACGGTGAGTCGAATGGCTGCGAATCAAACCAACGCATCAGACAGGGACAAAGTATTGGTTTGGCTTGCCCTGTTCACTACGCTCATCTCCATCTTCTTCGCCATTCTACTTGCCATGGCCCGGGACAGGGTGATTGACAAAGGATTCGGACTTGCTGATATCTACAAACAGCTTTCGTTCGATTTCTTTCAGAAAGTATCACCGGAGCACGCAACCTCACAACGCATGATACGCATCAACGTGGTCATCATCATCGGAATGATCTTCATGGGCGTTTCCATCATCGGATTCCTGATCAGTAAATTCTAGGGCTCCCCGATATACAGTCAGTAACTTTGCGGAAACCTTTTGCTTTTGACCCTTAAAAAGTTCTTGCTGTTTCTGTTTGCCGTGCTGCCGGTCGTTTCTGCGGCCCAGCATACCATTAAGCATAGGACCATTGAATGCGAAGGCAACATCCCAAACGAATTCCTTACGCTATCATCGCAAAAATTCGAGTCGGCCCGTAAGGATCTGGACGACAAGGAGGACCACCTCAAGGAAACGAAGCAATCGTTTCTACTTGAAAGCAGCTTCCTTATCAATCAGGTCCTAGGTAGCGGAAGGGTCCTTTTCAACGATCCTGTTTCCGCGTATCTAAGCGAGGTATTGGACACCATTCTTGCCAACGAACCCGATCTGCGGTCGCGTGTAAGGGTTTATGCGTTGCGTTCTTCGTTGGTCAACTCGTTCACAACGGATGACGGGATCATTCTGGTCAACCTTGGCCTTGTTGCCCAACTTGAGAACGAAGCACAACTGGCATTCATTCTGTGTCATGAGCTCGTTCATTTCACAGAACATCATGTGATAGAAGCTTACGTTCAGAATGAAGAGATCAAAAAGGGACAGGGCGAATTCAAACGTGGTTCTTTCAATGAACAGATGCTTGCCAAAAGCGGCTACTCCAAGGGGCTGGAGAAAGAAGCCGATAGGTTGGGGCTGAAGCGGTTCCTAAATACCAGATACAGCAGTGAAACAATAAAGGATGTTTTTGACGTGATGCGTTATTCGCATCTTCCGTTCGATGATGTTGCGTTTGACAAGGATTTCTTCGATGCCGCCTACTACCGGATGGACGACTCCTATTTCCTGAATCAGGTAAGGCCCGTTGAGGCAAACGATAGCGAAAATCCCGAAACCGATACGCATCCGAGCCCAACAGAACGGCAGCAGCTGGTCAATAGATACGTGAGCAATGCCACCCCACGTGAGAACACCGAGAACCACCTTGTATCGCAAGAGCGATTCGGCAACATCAGAAATCTATGCCGCTTTGAACTTTCCAATCTCTACCTCAAGAGCAATCAGCCGGTATTGAGTATCTACAACTCCTATCTGCTAGGCAAGACATTTCCGAATGATCCATTTCTCGAAAAGAACATCGGGAAGGCGCTCTATACCCTATCCAAGTTCAAAACGGGTGGCAATTACGGTTACGTTCATCCCGGTTTTTCGCACATCGAAGGAGAATCACAACAGCTCTATCACCTGTTCTACCGTTTGAAACCGGAAGAGCTTTGCATCCTTTCGACCGGATACATCTGGCGGTTGCGGTTCAAATACCCGCAAGATGTTGACATAAAGGCCATGAGCGAGGACATTCTGGGCGATCTTATCAGGTTCTATCATACGCCAGGCATGTTTGCCCACGAACGGCCACCTGACGGTTGGGACACTCCGGATACGACCAACATCAGGAACAAATACGACCGTCTGAAACAGAAAAGCAAGGAAAACCCGCGACTTACAATGGTCAAGTACGCCTTGGTCGATCTGTTTGAAAATGACACGTTTGTTGAGCTTTATGACAGACTTGAGCAGAAAAGATGGGGCGGCACGGAAGATCCTATTGCGAAGAACGATCTGCTGAAAAAAAGCAAGGATGATAAGAGGCGTTGGAAAAATCATGGCTTTGCCTTGGGACTTGACAGGGTTGCTGTTGTAACTCCTTCTTACACCAAACTCGACCTGCGCAGCAAGCAACAACACAAGTTCCTGCGGTCCGAATCGGCCAAGCAGAAGTTCTTGCGGCAGATCAGGAAATCTACCGAGCAACTGAACTTGGATAGCAGAATATTGGATGTCACTTTGCTCGATTCGACCAACGTCAGCACATTCAACGATATCACTTTCCTCAATGAATGGGTCGATCAGCGTTTTCTTCAGGTTGATGTGGACATGATAAACCTCGATCAACAGCGGGTCGACTCCATCATTGCCACTTACGGCACCGAGTACTTTACATGGACGGGCGTTATCAACTACCGGGAGAACAAGCCGTTGATGTATTTCTATCTGCTCTATGCGCTCATTCCGCCTGCCATTCCGCTGGCGGTCTATTACCTGGCCAGACCCAACTACGATACGTACTATTACTGCATCACCTTCAATCTGCGCACGGGCGAACCTGTACTTGTCAACTACAACAATTACCGGAAACGTGATGCACGTGATCTGATGAACAGCAGTATTTACGATTCGTTCTGGCAGATGAAACAGAAACCGAGAAAAGGATGAGGTGGCTCACCGTCATATTCCTTTTTGTGGTTGAACTCAGTTTCGGCCAGGCATCGGGTTACATGGGTAGAAAACTGCTCATCACAACGGAGGTAAGCTTTTTCAATGCGCTCTTCAACCCCAACCACAACTTCAATAAGGGGCTCAATAAATTCAGCTTCAACGTGCGGTCCACTACCGATATCGACCATGTTGTAGCCAGAAACGGCTCCGTTGGTGTTACGTTCGATGTGTTTGCCAGCGGAATGGAATACGCATGGAACTCCGAAAAATTTGACGAGCTGCTCATACCGAATGTCGATGCCCGTTACGGACATTCCCGACTGACGGGATATGGCTACGGCATCAATTACAAGGTATTCAGAAACCCTGCCCGCGGTGGAATTGCTCCGGTGGGAGGTTACGTGAAATTCGACCTGATGGTGTTGGATGTGCGATTACGCCCTTTTGACAAAGCCAATGACATTGGCCATTCCTTTTCCGACCGGTTTTTCACCCCGGTGGTGTCTTTCACGCTTGGCCAGCAGCGTATTTTCTGGGATTTTCTCGTTCTCCGCACAGGCATTCAGATAGGTATTGTTCCGATGGGCATTTCCCCATACTTGCAGAGCTTGGGAGACGGCATTGAGCGAGGTGACCAACAACAGGACCTGAGGGCCCATGCTGAAGCCCGTCTGATGACGTATTACCTGCTCAATGTGAATGTGGGGGTTGGTTTCCTACTTCCGTTCAGAAAGAACTACAGGTCTTCAAACTGAGCTCCACTTACCTCGCAGATCAGATCCTTACCGTATACCAGGCTCGGTGTCTGCCAGCCTGACCGTGCATTACCTTTTACGATCTGCTGTGCAATATGAACCGAACTCATGGCCGTGAGCGTGTAGCCTTCCTGCGTCTGTATGGTTGACGTGAGCGACCGACCATTCTTATCAGTTACGGTACCTATCAGGTACGTGGTCGCTTTTTCGCGTTGTGCATCACTCGGGCCGGCTTTGCCCGCCACGATCTTGGCCCGAGCACGCTTTTTCACAAACTCGCTTCGCATGATCCAACCGAAATAGTTGCTCCATTTCATACCATTGATGACTTTCTCTGGCAATCCCATGTAAACCTTGATGTTCGGGATACCGGTACTGAAGAATGCCGTGTAAACGTCTCCCCACGGAATGGTTACGGCCGTCATGTTTGTTGGGCCGAAATCAAACCGTTTCACGTCATATGCATCCCTAACCTGCTTCAACTTCCCATCCTTTCTGATGGTTCCACCTGTACCTAAACCTTCAACAACCGTAAGGCTGGTTCCTCTTGACGCCCGACCGGTTCCGTAAAAAGCCAATACCAGATCATCCGCTTCCGGCATCCTCGATTTCAGATGAGCGGCCAGACAATCGCTCGGAACAATGTCAAATCCGGTTCCGGGAAGCAGCATCACACCTGCTTCCTTCGCCTGCGCATCGTATGTTCTGGCCTGAGCAAAAACAGCTATCTCTCCGGTGATATCCGTGTAATGCACCTTATTCCGAATGCATGCTTCCACCATTGGTTTCGATGTATGGATGAATGGACCGGCCGCATGGATGACAACCTTTGCACCTGATAATAAATCGTCAAGATCGGTCGGTTTTAGGTCTGCAACGAGATAAGACAATTCATATTTGTCCGACACCGTTTTCAGTTTCTCCTCATTTCTTCCCGACAAAAGTGGTCTGATGCCCAACTCCTGACATTTCCTCACGATCAACTCTCCTGTATAACCGTACGCTCCGTAAACGATGATGTCTTTGTTTTCCATGGTCTCTAAACTACAATTAGACTTTGAATATAAACTGTAACAAAACTTACACTTTTGTCACTTAAAAGACATTTGCCCCCCACCTAATCTTTAACATAGCGTCAAATATTTAAACTAAATTTACCATGAAACACTTAGGAATCGGAATTATGACTGGCATATTATGCCTTATGTTCAACAGTTGCTCGAAAGAAGAGTTGATTGAGGAAGCGGTAGATCAACCTCTCAAACGGCTAACCCAAACTGAACAAACATTCCTCGAATTTGCTAATCGGAAAATGGGGGAAGTGTCTGTTCAAGATAGGGATGTAATCGACCCGAAAAACTTCGATAATTTCATGGACGAATTCGGTAAGAGCTTCGAAACCATGATCGTCCATTTGAACGCTGAGGAAGCTATTAACCCCTCATTAACAAAAGAGGAATATCTCGGAAAGATTTCCGCTTATCAGGAAAGTAATCCAATGACTATTGGAGTACTAGACTTCGTTGACCCAGGAACCGAGTTTTATGAAGTACTCGCTGGACTGATCAAAGAAACTGGTGGTAAAGAAGATGCCTCCCTTGCTGTGGAACAACTCAAAGCTCTTGAAAGTTTGCTTAAGGATACAGAGCTTCTAAATGAATTGGAAAAAACTTATCTACTTGCATTCTCAGCAGCTGTTAAGTACACAAGAGCTACTGTAGCAAATCATGGATTGCAAATAGGTGGGATAAACATTGATGATTTCGATTCTGCTAGAATGCCCTGCTTCGATAGGGTCTTCAATCGAACTGCAAAAGAGAATTTATCTGTGTTAGCCGATTGGAGCTCTCCAGTTTTAGTGATTGGAGCTTGGGCAGGTTTACCAGGAACACTAGGGTATGGTGTTGGAGACGCACTTTATCAGGCTATCGTGGGCTGCTAATCAAAACATTCAAGGTTATGATATATAAATCGTTATTATTTTTAATTGCTCTGATATCAGTTGGGACTCATTATTCAGGAATTTCTGTGACTATTCCTGTGTTACTTCTCACACTTTTGATGTTTGTCATGTTTGCCTTGTCCAAAAAACTGATTCCTAGTAATGATGTTAGACATAGATGCATCTTAATAGGGTTAACGGTGATATACATTGCTTCTGGAATTGTTTTTCTTCTGGATGGTGAAAAGACTCAGCATATACTTGAAATAGGTGCAATGGTTATATTGGTTTTTTCCTTTTCGGTAGGTGCGCTTTGGTTTTTTACAGACAACCCCAAAACCGTGGAGAAAATCAAACCATTAGCTTCGCAAGCTTACCTTATTGGGTGTTTAGACATTGGCTTTGCCTTGCTACATCATTGGCATTCTTAATACGTGCCGTAATATTGTTCAAAAGGGTGGTAAAGTTTACCACCCTTTTTTTATCGCCATACTTCAAGTTACTTGTAGCAATCGAGTTTGTCTAAATTAGGCGACATGGAGTTATTGCACAGAGGAATAATTGAGACAGCACCGAGTGACACAGAGAAATTAGTTTCAGACTTCGATAAGTTCCGAGGTTCAAGCCATTCGCATATTCGTACAAATTCGTAATTCGCACAGAAAAACCAGTTATGTCGATTCCTGAAAGTTCAGCACCCAAATTAGAACGCACGCTCGGCCCTTTCATGCTTTGGGGCTTGGGCGTTGGCTATGTGATCTCCGGTATGTATTTCGGTTGGAACCTTGGCCTGGCCGAAGGCGGTACCTTGGGCTTGGCCATTGCCACGTTCTTCATCGTCATCATGTATGTGACGTTCACGTTCAGCTATACAGAATTGGCCTGTGCCATTCCGAAAGCAGGTGGC
>JBFHEW010000118.1:0-7061 GCA_041583955.1 Bacteroidia bacterium
ATCAAAACAGCCGATATCTACACGGGCGGGTTCAATGCCGAGTTCGGAGACAGGGTTTCATCCATTATGGACATCAAGACCCGCGATGGGAATCGTAAGAAGTTTGCCGGTAAACTCTCGTTCAATCCCTTTGGTGCCAATCTATTGCTCGAAGGTCCCATCATTAAATTGAAGGAGGATCGTGGTGGGTCGCTCACGTATCTCGTTTCTGGAAAGACATCCTACCTCAAATACACCTCAAAGGTGCTCTATCCGTACGTCAACGATGGCGAGGGATTGCCGTTCAACTTCACCGACATCTTCGCAAAGCTTACCTATAGCGCCAATTCGGGGAGTAAGATCAACCTGTTCGGATTCAGTTTCAATGATCAGGTAACCTATCAGTCCATCAACAATTACCAATGGAATTCATTCGGTGTCGGTACCAATGTGCTTATTGTTCCTTCGGGATCGCAGGTGTTGTTGGAGCCGTTCTTCAATTATTCCAGCTATAAGATAGAACTTACAGGTGGAGGTTCTGAAGATAGAAGGTTCAGCCAGATCGGAGGCTTCAATGGAGGAATGAACTTCACATATTACTTCGGTAAGAGTGAGTTGAAATTCGGTCCGTTCTTGCAGGGATTCCAGACTCAGTATCAGTTTGTGAACTCCGTGGGCCAGCAGATCGGAAACGATGAATCGCAGAACACGACAGACTTCGGTGTTTACGCCAAGTTCAAGTGGAGCTGGAAAGACAAGGTGGTGTTGGAACCGAGTTTCCGCGTTCATTACTATGCATCGTTGGGCGTGGCATCGCCAGAACCGCGTTTGGGTGCCAAATGGAACATTACCAAATGGCTTCGCATGAAGTACGCATTCGGTCTGTTTGCGCAGAATATGATCAGCGCCAACTCAGACCGCGATGTGGTCAACCTTTTTTACGGGTTCCTTACTGCCCCGGAAAACCTACCGAGCACGTTTGACGGAAGAGAGATCAACAACCCGTTGCAGCGCGCCATGCACAACATCGTTGGATTTGAATTCGATCTGGGCAAACGCGTTTCCGTGAATGTGGAAGGTTATATGAAGCATTTCCTTCAGTTGAGCAACGTCAACCGCAATAAGATCTTTCCTGACGATGCCGATCATACCGAAGTACCCGACCAGTTGAAGAAGGACTTCATCATTGAAACAGGTAAGGCCATGGGTATTGATTTTGTTGTGAAGTACGCTTACAAACGTCTCTACCTCTGGGCTGTTTACTCGCTAAGTAAAGTGGATCGCTACGATGGCATCAACGAATATTTTCCATTGTTCGATAGAAGGCACAACGTTAATCTCGTGGCCGCCTACACCTTTGGGAAGAATCTTAATTGGGAAGCAAGCGTCAGATGGAATCTCGGTTCAGGTTTCCCATTCACGCAAACTGCCGGATTCTACGAGAATCTTGTGTTTGATGGAGGCATCAATACCGACTACACCACTCAGAACGGAACACTTGGTGTTGAGTACGGTGAGCTGAACAAAGGACGTTTGCCCTACTATCATCGATTGGACCTCTCTGTAAAACGTTCTTTCGAACTGGGTCAGACAACGTTGGATGCGGTCATTGGCATTACCAATGTCTACAACCGAGAGAACATCTTCTACATTGACCGCGTGCGTTACGAACGTGTGAATCAACTTCCGATACTACCAAGTCTCGGTCTTAGCTGGCAGTTCTGATGGATTTCATAGCAAAGGAAATAGAGGAGTACGCAGAAAGCTTTACCCGCGAAGAAGGCGAAGTGCTAGCCGCACTCAACCGCGAAACCTACGCCAAGGTTTTGACCCCACGCATGCTTTCGGGGCATTTGCAAGGGCAGGTATTGCGCATGCTCTCGCAGATGATAAAGCCGAGCAACATTCTTGAAATAGGCACATACACCGGCTACTCGGCACTCTGCATGGTAGATGGATTGCAGGAAGGAGGTAAGCTCATCACTATTGATGTGAATGCGGAGCTTCAGGAGATCATGACCCGGTACTTTCAGAAAGCCGGAAAAGCCGATGTCATCGATTCGAGGATAGGGAATGCACTCGAGATCATACCAACGCTGGATGTCACATTCGACCTCGTTTTCATCGATGCCGACAAGGAGAATTACTCCAATTACTTCGACCTGGTGTTCGATAAGCTGAACGTAGGAGGCTACATCATTGCCGATAATGTGCTTTGGAGCGGAAAGGTGCTGGAAGATGATTCGAAACTCGATAAGGACACCATTGCCTTGAAGGAATACGCCAAAAAAGTGAAGGCCGACCCACGTGTTGAGAATGTGATGATGCCTATTCGGGACGGTTTGCTCATCGCTAGAAAATTGGCTTAATTTGGCCGCTACAATTCCTTAACACGCCAGCCCATCGATACACTTTTCCTACTCTGATTCTGGATTAAAACCAACGGATTGAAAAGGGCCATCGTGTCAGTCATCAACGATCTTTCTACCGACCAGCGCGTGCATAAGCATTGCCTGATGTTGGGAAACAAAGGGTATGAAGTACTTCTTATCGGAAGGAGCACGTCAAGCAGTATTCCGCTGGAGCCAAGGGCCTATTCAACCTACAGAATGCAGTTGCCTTTTGAGAAAGGACCACTTTTTTACGCTACCTACAACATCTCTCTGTTCTTTCATCTGTTGGTGAGAAAGGCCGACCTGCTTTTTTCCAACGACCTCGATACCCTGCTGCCGAATTTCCTTGTAAGCAGCGTGCGGGGCACAGCACTCATTTACGACAGTCACGAGTTCTTTACCGAAGTGCCTGAATTGACATCCCGTCCAAGGGTTCAGAACGTTTGGAAGGCCATTGAGAAAAGGATCTTGCCAAAGCTTAAAAGCGCGCTGACCGTTAACCGTTCCATTGCTGACCTCTACAAGGAGGAATATGGGGTGGATATGAAAGTACTTCGCAACATTCCACAACTCAGCGGCTCAGAGCAACACGCCACCAAGGAGGAGTTGGGATTGCCTACAGATAAGAAGGTTATCATCCTGCAAGGTTCTGGTATCAACATGCATCGTGGGGCAGAAGAAGCCGTGGAAGCAATGCGCTACATTGACGGAGCAGTCCTTTTGATACTTGGCTCGGGTGATGTGATACCTGACCTGAAGCATATGGTTAAGCAATATGATCTGGAACAAAAGGTCATTTTCAAAGGAAGAATGCCTTACCAGCAGATGATGGCACACACACATCTGTCAGACCTCGGGCTCTCTCTCGATAAAGACACGAATGTGAACTACCGATTCAGTCTACCGAATAAGTTGTTCGACTATATCCATGCCAGTATTCCTGTGCTTGGTTCCGACCTGGTAGAGGTGAAGCGGATCATACAGGATTACGGGGTTGGGGAAATTGCCCGATCGTTCGCACCACAAGAACTGGCTGCTCAGATACGGTCAATGCTGTCGTCACCGAAGATGGCGGAATGGAAGCAGAATGCCGCGAAAGCGAGGACAGAGCTTAACTGGGAAAAAGAAGCCGAAGTGCTTTCAGTAATGTTGGATGAGTTGAATGGATAAGCACCTTCACGTCATATCATTCGATGTGCCGCTTCCGGCAAATTACGGTGGCGTCATTGATGTTTACTTCAAGCTGAAAGCGTTGGCATCGTTGGGTGTTCGTATTCACTTGCACTGTTTTGAATACGGACGGAAACCGGTTCCGGAATTGGAAAACCTCTGCGAGGAGGTTCACTACTATCACCGCAGCACAACCCGCAGTTATCTGTTCCGCAGAAAGCCTTTCATAGCGGTTACCCGATCGTCTGAGGAACTCGTGAAGCGTTTGCTCAAGGATGATCATCCGATCCTTTTCGAAGGCCTGCATACCTGCTACCATTTGGCAGACGAACGGTTGGTAGATCGGTTCAAGATCGTGAGGACACACAATATCGAGCACCATTACTATCAGAATCTCGCCAACGTTGAGAAGGACCTCTTCAAGAAATACTATTTCCTCTCGGAGGTAGGAAAATTGGAGCGGTTTGAGCGCACATTATGCAATGCACAGTTGGTGGCTGCCATTTCCAAGGCCGACACCGAATACTTGGACGCCAAGTATCCGAATGTCAAACACATTTCGGCCTTTCATCCGAACGATAAAGTGGAGATTGCCGAAGGAATGGGGCAATTCTGTCTTTACCATGGTAGTTTGGAGATCGGAGAGAACAATGAGGCTGCGCTTTATCTGGTGAGGAAGATATTTTCCACCATCGATGTGCCACTCATCATTGCCGGCAATAAACCATCCCAGGAATTGAAGGAAGAAGTGGCCAAGCATGCCAATATTGAGATCCGTGCCGGGTTGAGTACCGAGGATATCCATCAATTGATCAGAGACGCACAGATCAATGTGCTGCCAACGTTTCAGGCAACAGGTATCAAGTTGAAACTCTTGGCTGCGCTGTACATGGGGCGTCATTGTCTCGTCAATTCGTACATGGTCCAGAATACAGGACTCGAATCGTTGTGTAGGGTAGAGAACACCGACAAGCGATTCATGCAGGCGGTGCAAGCCCTTTTTGCCGAAGAGTTCAATGGCAACAGCAGAGAACGGAGGTCGCAGGTGCTCAACGAGCGGTTCTGCAATACAGTGAACGCCAAGAAACTTTACTCACTCATATTCGATTCCTGAATCGTCAGGAAATAAAAAACCCGACCTGTTGCCAGATCGGGTTCTTTCCGTGTATTTCAGATCCTTATCTCGTTACAACTACTTGGAACGAAGTTCTTGAGTTGTCCTCGAATGTCAGGCTGAATGTATGTAGTCCGCTTGATAGGCTGCTTACGTCAACAGTAAGTCTGTTGCTTTTCTGGCAGATCTCCTGATCCATTACCAATCGTCCTTCTACATTGAATACGTTAAGAACAACATTTCCGTTAACAGTAACTCCTAGTGGAATGTTGATCATATCGGTTGTAGGGTTCGGGTAAGGAGTGATCTTAAGCGCCTCAACCTCATCTGCAATTCCATTGGCAGATTGTAGATTAACGATGATGGCTGGAACGTTGTTTGTTCCGAATCCTCCAGGGAACCAGGTTCCTTGACCGATATCGTTTATCGGGAAGAAAACCTCATCCGGATACGTTTCATAAGCTACGTTGTAATCGATGCCATTGTCAACTGTAATGAACATGTCATCAATGAAAATGGTGGCACATGCCAGGTATTTCTGGTCGTTGAGAAGCTCAACCGGCTGCGAAAACGTGTGTGTTACAAACTCACCTTGAAGGTCTTCTGTGTAATCATAGAATTCGTTGTTCGTAGCTTCGTTCAGGTCTGTGAATGATACTTGACCTCCAGAGATAGGGTCATTCCACTCATAAATGGCCAATTGAACAGCCTGACCTGTAAGGTCAATATCGTTGGTCAATGTGCCGAATGTCATGCCTGTTGCAAGCATCGACTCAGCATTTTCAGACTCCAGCACGATACACCATTCAAATTCGGTACTGTTGGCTGGACGGAGTCCGTTTCCACCCAATGGACCAGTTGATGGGTCGATACGGCTTTTTGAATATGTTCCTTGATCGTTGATCCAGAACTGAGAAGATGCCGTGTTGTCATCTGGAAACTCATCCGTATCGTCTGAAACGATTGAATAGCTGATCGTGTACAGGCCGACTTCATAGCCACCTGAGCTGAAAAGCGGAAGCGAGAAGTAAAGACTGTCTCCAACAGGGATGTTGACTCCTGCAGAAGTTTCGTTGTAAAGTTCGGTTCCATCGCGGTCAACAACAGCGGTTACAACCACGTTCGAAGCTTCGGCAGAACCGTAATTCCGTACCCAAACACCTACAGGTACACTGAAGTCTGAGCTGGTTTCAGCGAACGGTGCCGGTACAGCAAAGCTGTTGGCCACAGCCACATCGGCCTTATAGGCTCCAACGTTGTTTGCAAAAAGACCAGTATTGTTTCCAAGGAAGATGACCACTTCTCCTGCAATGATCGCATCGCGGAGTAGCGCACCATCCGTATTGGAAATCATCACTACAGGAATGGTTACGCCAGCTGCGTTGGTTCCTGCTCCCATGGCAACTGGTGCGCCTGGAATGTTGTTGATGATGACAATGGCAACAGCACCCGAATCTTGAACGTTCTTCGCTTTCAGAGAGAAGTTGCATTCGCCTCTGTAAACAACAGCGATCTTACCGTCAATTTCACTTCGGTTCACAATTGCACCGCATGCCAAAGAATCTTCCGTTGCAGAGCCATCAACTGCAAAGGCAGCTTCGGCTGTCAACGAAACGGTGCTCATGTCAGCGCCCCATGTTGTGGCATAGGTGAAGTTGTAACTTCCTGCCAGACCGGCAGGTTCCTGAACAAGCATTACGATCTGAGCCGAAGCCGAGAATCCGACCAGGGTCAGAAGTGACACTGCTAAAAAGGTTTGTAGTTTTTTCATCATAGTTTGTTGTGGGTTAAAGATTTTTCGGATAGCGAAAGTAAAACTCAGACGCGAAATTTCAATACGATAATGCCTGAAAGTCCCGTTACTTGCGGGTTGTAGACAATTTTACCTTGTTCAGAAGTCTTCGGGACCTACTTTTTGAAGTGTGTCGATAACGTAACCGCTTTCGCACTTGAGCGTGCGGGCAGGATGCTTCTTGAAAAAAGAGTAGTTGTGAGTGGCCAGAAGCACGCTGGTGCCGGTCTGTGTAATGTCTATCATCAATTGCAGGATACCCTCCGATGTTTCCGGGTCCAGGTTACCTGTTGGCTCATCTGCAAGGATCACCTCCGGATGGTTTATCAACGCTCGGGCAACCGCCACACGTTGCTGTTCGCCACCGGAAAGTTGATTGGGCATTTTGAATTTCGATTCGAGCGAAATGTCCACAAGTTTCAGAACCTCATCCACCCGTTCGTCCATTTTCGACTTGTCGGTCCATCCGGTGGCCTCCATCACGAATTTCAGATTCTTCTCCACCGATCGGTCTGTAAGCAACTGAAAGTCCTGAAAAACGATGCCGAGCTTCCTTCGTAGGAACGGAATCTCCTTCTGTTCAATTCCGGCCAGTGCATGTCCGGCCACGTAC
>JBFHEW010000119.1:0-6977 GCA_041583955.1 Bacteroidia bacterium
CACGTTCAATGCATTCTCAAGGATTCCGCTTTTCTCAACCGCCTCAATACCCTCCTTGTAAACGCGCTTCTTCTCCTCATCGGCCTTCTGTTCAAAAGCGGCCTTCTTCTCGTCAAGCAACGACTTGAGCCTTGTAGGGCCCGCTGCCGTAGGTTCCTCCTGTTCTGTTGTCATGGTCTGTTCTTCAGTGTTTTCTGTGGTAGTACTCTTGTCTGCGCACGAAACCATAACGGAAAGTGCAAGGATGGTAAGCGAATTGATTCTCATTGATTGATTAGGATTTATGAATGATCGGTATTTAAGATTTATCAGTGATAATGGATGATAGGTAATGGCGTACTCCGAAGTAAGAAAACCCCTTTTGCAATCGTTGAAGAGGTGTCTGCCATGACCGATGGGTATTCTTTTTTGGACGAGAACAACCCGATGGTCAGAACCGGAAAAAGCAATGGTTTGTTCATTGGCATATGTTTCAGACGAACCGTCTTATCAATGGTTTAATCCACTTACTATTATTCTTTCACAAATAGACTGCTGGCCTCGTTTCCATGTGTGTCGAGCACACGTATCATGTACAATCCATTAGGAAGATAGGCTGTATCCATTTCTTTGGAAAACGTACCGCGGTTCTGTTTACCGATATTCTTACGGCTTAGCTCTTTGCCAAGCAGATCATACAGGATGTACATCAATTCTGACGATTCCATCGTCTCTATTCGCAGATTCAATACACCTGTGGTCGGGTTAGGGAAAACCGACAGACCGAGCGTGGATGGCACGGGCACGGCATCGGTCACTGCCAGGGCACTTTCTGGACGCAGGAAGTTCTGTCCATCAATACTTACCCAGGCATTGCTTGTACTTGTGGTGTAAGCCCCTTCGGTAACGGTTGACACATACACCCAATGGCCCTTGGCGCGCTGCTGATCGATATCGAGTACCAGGTAGCCCTTCTTCACAAAATCGATGTACTTGAGGTGAGGGTTGGCAACAGTGATCAACTGTTCGCCAATGCTTATGGGAAACCCACCCGAAGTAAGCGCGGTGCAGATGAACTCCACACCAACACTCCCCTCCCCTGTATTGGGATCGTAGCTGAGGTTCGGGTGGCGCAGGTCGTTGCCCCATGAGGTATGTATATCGCCCGTAATCACTACGGTATTGTCAATGTTGTTATCGTGCAGGAACGAGAAAAGCTCCGTCCTATCAGCGCGGTAGCCATCCCATTGATCGGCATTGAGAATACCGCCTTGCGGAAAGACCACCGGTATGACCGGCATTTCGAGCGGAGCCATCATCACCTGATTTCCAATGATCTTCCACTGAGCCGTTGAATTGATCAGTTGATCCTTGAGCCATTGCTTCTGCTCGGCTCCGAGGATGGTTCTGTTGGGGTCGTCAATGGCAGGGTCTGAAACATCCACGGCCGAATCGCGGGCCTCAATGCGCGTATCGATCATGATGAGATCGGCAAGTGGCCCCATCGGTATCTTGCGGTAAATGCTGTAGCTGTCGGGTGCTTTGGGCCGAATGGGCAACCATTCGAAATAGGCCTGTTGCGCGTAAGACAGGCGGTCTTCCCAGGTTCCTTCGGTTGCTGGCTGATGGTTCTGCGCGCCCGTTGCCCACGAGTCGTTGGCAATTTCGTGGTCGTCCCAAACTACATAGAATGGAAATTTACGGTGCACTTCGCGCAGGTTGCTATCCAAACGATACGAATTGTATCGCTGCCGATAATCCTGTAATGAGATGATCTCATGGTTGGGTAACACTTCCATTCCCGAGCCGCTGGGTGATCCGCCTCCTTCATAGATGTAATCGCCCAAATGGATGACAGCATCAATATCGTTGCGCTGCGCAAGATGGTGGTAGGCATTGAACCAGAAACCACCACCGAAACTGGCACAGGCGGCAACAGCAAACCGCAGGTTGTCCACCATCCCATTGGGCATGGTCCGCGTTTCGCCTATCAACGAATGCTCGCCATTCAACTCAAACCGATAGAAGTATTCGGTGTTTGCATCAAGGTCTGCTACGTCCACCTTTACGGTAAAATCACGACTAACATCGGTTGGAAACATTCCATTGGCTACAATATTGGTAAATGCTTCATCTGTAGCTACTTGCCAATTCACATTGTAAGTTTCGGTTGAATCTGTTGGCGTGACATGCGTCCAGATAATGACCTTGTCTGCCAACGCATCACCAGAGGCAACGCCATGATGGAATGGCGCCAAGGAGGGATCGAACTGCGCATAGCCGCATACGGATATAACAAGAAGTGAAAAGAGTGAGAATAGCGGTTTCATGATGGGGTTGTTGAATGAACCGCTAAGAAACAAACTACTTCCGAAACTGGCGTTTATGCTACGTTATGTTTTACCGGATGCTGAACACTCCGTTGGTACGTAGGTAAATGACACTTTCCATTCCATCGGCCGATGAAACTTGGTGAACCGTCTTTCCTTCTGAGCTGAAGGAACTACCAGCATCCAATTGTTTTGCTTCTGTTTGACCGGGAAGTAGGTAGCTCACTACTCCAGAAACCACCACAGCACGCAACTCCTTACCCTCCGTATGGAGCTTACCGTTAAAGTCGGCCGGTAGTTTAATGAACACACCGCGGTGATCGGTCCCCTCAGGATTCCCCCATAGGTAAGCTATTTTGACATCCGTAGCGTCCAGATTGCTCCAAACAATGTTGTCAGCATGAATGTTGATCGGTCTATCGCCATTGTCATAAGCCTCGTCTGTTGGCTTTACCAGATATGGTGCACTGTCAATCTCCACATAAGCAATGTTCTTAGTTCCTTTTGCAGCGGTAATGTGCGCTTCGCCTGCGGGCTGTATCCAGAAAGAACCAGCTGGCATCCACATTTTTTCTGCCGCAGGGTCGTCATTGTGTATCAGACCACTGATTACAAACGCGCGATACGTTACGTTATGAATGTGAGGCGGAGATGAAAACCCATCCACGAACTTGGCAAGGAACCCGGTAGCCACCCCATCGCCTTTTCTATCTCCGAAAATGGTTCCTGCTTGCGGACTTGCATCTCCGCGTGCAGGGTTGAGTTTTTCCCATTCAATTTCTGAACTTAATATTACGCGATCGGTAGGCTCGGCAATTGCTACTGTTTCAGCCAGGACCGCTTCTTCCTTCTCATCGGCACATCCTATGACCAGCGTTGTGAGCAGAAGTAGACCAATGGCCTGTACTCGTTCTTTCGGTAGCATCTTAAATGGTTTGAATTACCTTCTCTAATTTCATCCTTGATTTGGGCTTCTTGCTCGGTTGGTTGAAATCTTCTGTATCGCGATAGCCAATAGCAACCGCTGCCAGCGTGGTGTAACCTTCTAAGCCTAACAGTTTATCGTAATTCTCTGGCTCAATGCCCTCCATTGGTGTAGAGAAATAAAGCCGACCGTTTTGCAAAAAGTCGGAAAGATGGCAAAAACCTACTATCCGTTTCTTAACTGCTCCGACTTGATCTTACTGAGCGCCTCGGGGGTGATACCCAGATAGGAAGCGATCATTTTCTGTGGTACGCGGTTGACAATGTTCGGGTAGGTCTCCACGAAATGTTGGTAGCGCGACAAGGCCGAAGCGCTCATCAGCATAATGACCCGTCTTTGCAGCACGGCCACTCTGCGCAGTAGCTTGTCCATTCCACCCAAGCTGGAAATAACTAAGCCATGGTGCTTGAGCGCTTCCACATTCATGACTTCCACTTCGCTGTCCTCCAAACAATCGATATAAAGTTCTGCCGGCTGGGTGTTTGAATGCGATTCAACATCACTTATCAGCCAATTTTCGGGAGCGAACATGAATACGTGCTCCTTTCCTTTCTCATCAATGGTGTAGCTGCGCAACAATCCTTTTCTCACGAAATACGCATTGGCGGTTTCTCCTTGGCGTTGCAATACGGCACCCTTTTTAAACTCCTTTAAAGAGATGGCCGAGTTCAACTTTTCAAGCAATGCATCATCGCCTTCACTGTTCAATTCAAAGACTTCCATCATTAAAGACATGCTTCGAAGATAGATCTTTCAGACAAGGTCATTTCTTAATCTACATTAATGCGTACCGAATAGTGGCTTGCCAATTTTGCACCGCAACATTAAAAACAATCAGAATGAACTATGTAAAATGGACAGTGCAGATACTTACGGTTTTGATCTTCATCATGGCCGGAGGAATGAAAATGGGTGTGCCGTACGAGCAGTTATCGGCCGAACCGAACATGGCTTGGACGCTCGATTTCTCACCGATGGTGGTGAAGTTGATCGGTTTCGTTGAATTGCTGGGTGCGCTTGGGTTGGTGCTTCCTGCCATCTTTAAGAAGCAACAGAAACTCATTCCGATAGCTGCTGCTGGATTGGTGCTGACCATGATCGGTGCAACCGCACTCCACATCATGCGAGGTGAACCAGTGATGAATTCACTTGTAGTAATGATCTTTCCGCTGCTGGTAGCCTTCTTCAGGAAAGACCTGCTCAAAAATTGATCACTCCTATTCCGTTCCGCGGTTCGAATCATCTGCAACCAGCTACATCAGCACGGTTCGTTGAATGGCCTCGGATGAATGCTTTTCTGTTCGATGAAAATTCTTTTCTAGCTCATGAAAAAGCTTTTCTAGTCCAAGAAATAACTTTTTCTCTCCGTGGAATAACTTTTTCTCTCCGAAGAAAAGCTTTTTCTCTCCGTGTTTGCCACTTCATAAAGAGACTTGGACGTTCGGTCGGAAACGATTTCTTAGCGTGAAATACCGGGTATCAGCAACCCTCCGAAGCGTACCTGTCATCATTGCATCGCTTGCCACTCGAGGGTTTACCTCAACGAGCTGCATTCCTACATTCGATTGACAACCATTGCCGCTGTTCCCGATCTTGGTCGTTGGTCATTTCCATCGCCTACAAACATAATATGTGATTATATATTACATAAAATACATTTACTTTTAATTATGAATTATCAACTATAGGTTTGTGGCAGCAAAACACACGCGCCATGACGACACTCACCAGAAACCCTATTGAACGAAAGAAGAACACATCACCCGATAGAACCACCACCATTGCCGTGGCGCATGGCGATGGCATTGGACCAGATATCATGGCGGCTACCCTACGCATCATGCAAGCGGCCGGAGCAAATGTGACCTTTGACCCCATTGTGGTGGGCGAGGCACAATACCTTGCGGGAGAATCGTCAGGTATCGGCTCGCACGCATGGGAGACCATTAACACGCATCGGGTACTGTTGAAAGGGCCGATAACCACACCTCAGGGAAAAGGCTACAAAAGCCTCAACGTCACCATGCGCAAAACACTTGGTCTGTTTGCCAACGTGCGGCCAGTGGCTGCGCTACACCCTTATGTGAAAACGCATTTTCCTAACATGGATGTAGTGATCATACGCGAGAATGAGGAAGACCTTTACGCGGGTATTGAACACCAGCAGACCAATGATGTGGTGCAATGCTTGAAGCTGATAACACGGCCCGGATGTGAGAAGATCGTGCGGTACGCTTTCGAATACGCACGGGTCTACGGCCGAAAGAAGGTGACCTGCATGGTGAAGGACAATATCATGAAACTGACCGATGGCCTGTTTCACCGGGTGTTTGAGGAGATAGGTGCCGAATACCCCGATATTGCACAGGATACTCAGATCATCGACATCGGTTCTGCACGGTTGGCCACACGCCCGGAAGCCTATGATGTGATCGTGACCTCGAACCTCTATGGCGATATCATTTCAGATATTGCTGCCGAACTGGCCGGTTCGGTTGGAATGGCGGGTTCTGCCAACATCGGTACACGGGTGGCCATGTTTGAGGCCATACATGGGTCTGCACCCGACATTGCTGGAAAGAACCTGGCCAATCCTTCCGGATTACTGAATGCTGCCGTGATGCTACTGGTGCACATAGGCGAATCGGAAGCTGCCGACAGGATACGCAACGCATGGTTGCGCACCATTGAGGATGGCATCCATACGGCCGATATCCATTCTGAAGCGCACAGTAACAGACTGGTAGGCACCAAGGAATTTGCAGATGCAGTGATTGCCAGGCTTTCTCAGGAACCACAACAGTTGCCTACCAGTAGGTTCCGCTTCGGTTCAGGAACCATTGAGATACCCGAACCTGTTCGCAGGAAACAGCACAAGGAGCTACTCGGAATCGATGTGTTCCTTGATTGGCCGCACCACGATGCCCAACAGCTGGGCGAAGCGCTCGACAGGTTACCGAAACCTGAACTGAAGTTGAAAATGATCACCAATCGCGGGGTAAAGGTATATCCGAACGGACACAGGGACACGTACTGCACCGATCACTGGCGCTGCCGATTCGTAGGGAAACACGCAGTAACACAAGGCGCAGAACCGGAATACAGAAATGTATCGATGGCCAATGTACTTGAACTGCTGAACGTGCTTTCGCAAGCTGGCTTCGACATCATCAAAACAGAGAATCTCTACCAGTTCGATGGGGTACGCGGCTTCTCGCTCGGGCAAGGCGAATGATGGTGTAAGCACCTGAAAGTGCTTAGGCGCAACTCACAAGCACAAAGCACGGGAACAGCTTACGACTACTTCTTCTTAGGGCCGACCAGTTCACGCGTGAGCCAACCGCTTCTGCTGGCCGTTACAATGGCCAATGGTGTGATCCAGAACAGGGTGAACGTGTAGAACAGATTGTAAGTGAAGATCCACACCGAATTCCGTTTGCTGTGTTTTCTGGCATAATAGAAGGCCGGAACAACGGAAAAGATGGCAATGCTGATGATGGTTGAGCTGAGAAACAGTCGTGGGTAGGCCACAATGATCAGCAACATGAACAACAACGATGGGTAGGCCGAAATGATGGTCAACCATTGGTTGAACAGCAGCACCCTCGGCTTGAGGCGGTTCCCTTTTCTGAACTTGGTGAAGGCAAACCGGGTCATCATGATGTTCTCGCGCACATTGCTTC
>JBFHEW010000120.1:0-6933 GCA_041583955.1 Bacteroidia bacterium
GCTACTGCTAGCATCTCGTTCAGCACAGAATTGGCAGACCTTACGTTGGAAGGTGTTTACAGTATTGATGTTTTCGTTGCCCTTTCCGGTGACGAGGATAATTCAAACGACACGCTATTCGCTAGCTTGGTTGAGAACTTCGGAGCTTCTACTCCATTGTCTCAGACAAATGCTACCGTTACTCCAATCCCTGATTCGAATCCTGCAGGCGCCAGTTCAGAGATCTTCTTCTGTGGACTTCCGGCTGCACTTGACGGATGTTTGGAGATCGTGAATGTTACCATCGACTCTATTGCTCACACGTGGTTGGCAGACCTGGACATATTCCTCGTTTCTCCTGCAGGCGACACCCTTCTGTTGAGTTCAGGAAATGGAGGTTCTGCAGACAACATGTCCAACGTGGTATTCACTGATACGTCTACAAACGACATCAGCCTTCAAACGGTTGATATCATGCCAGGATTCTATCATCCTGAAGATTCACTCGGATTCAGCAGCCTATACGATGGGCAAGATCCGAATGGAGCATGGTCGTTATTTGTAAGAGACAACGTTGGTGGAGATGCTGGTAGCATTATCAGCTGGTCGATGACATTTGTGGACAACAGTCCTACTCCGGAATTGAGCTATTCTGATACGACCATCTGTATCACTCAAGTACTGAGCGTCACATCTCCAGCATATGACTCCTACCTATGGAGCACAGGAAACAACTCGCAGACGGCACAGCTGTTCGGTAACGTGTTGGGTCTTGGTCAGCACGAGATCTATGTGACCGTGGATCAGAATGGTTGCTCGGGCGTGAGTAACTCATTCATTCTTACGGTTGATGCGTGTGCTGGTATTGCTGAATTGGGAGACCTTACCATCGATGTGTATCCGAATCCATCGAAAGGTGAGTTCATTCTTGACATCAATGGAGACAGCGAAGGTTTCAACCTCACCGTTGTTGATATGAACGGTAAGTTGGTTTACTCAGACCAGATCGCTGATGTTGTGGGTGGTCTACGTAAGACCATCGACCTCAGTCGCATCTCAAAAGGAATGTACTTCCTGAAGTTGGAAGACGGAACCAACGCCATCACTCGTAAGTTGATGATTCAGTAAGCTGGTATTCAACCATTTATTCTGAAGGGTGGAACAATTGTTCCGCCCTTCTTATTTTTAGACCATGGCACGCACTCCTACCGTAAAACTCCAGCTTGGCTACCAAGCGCCTGATTTCATACTTCCGGATACAGTAACCGGAAAGTCGACCTCCTTTGCAGATGTAAAGGGAGCGAACGGAACGGTGGTGATGTTCATTTGCAATCATTGTCCGTTCGTAGTACACGTGATGGATGAATTGATACGCCTGGGTCGCGATTTCAAACAGGAAGGAATCGGATTCGTTGCCATCAGCTCAAATGACGTGGAGAATTATCCTGACGATGCACCTGAGAAAATGAAGGAATTGGCAGTTAGAAAGGATTTCCCCTTTCCTTATCTGTACGATGCTTCTCAACAGACAGCAAAGGCCTACTATGCTGCCTGTACTCCGGATTTCAGTGTTTTCGATGCCAATGATACATGCGTGTACAGAGGACAGTTGGACGACAGTAGACCAGGCAATGAAGAACCTGTGAACGGCAAAGACCTCCGCCAAGTACTTCGCCTCCTTATTGAAGATGAACCGGTTCCGACAGAGCAGAAACCCAGTTTAGGTTGCAACATCAAATGGAAAGCCGGCAATGAACCGGATTATTACTGATTCTCAGCAAATCGTTTAAAGCTCTCTGCGCTTTTGGAGAGTTGCCGGTCCATGGTTTTCTTCAATAATCCCTCCACCAATTTCAAGGCTCCTTTCAACTCGACATCCTGCTGAAGCGTAAAGCGGGTATTGAACTCGCTGATTTTCTCGAAACTATAGTTGGAGTAGCTTACATAGCCTTGACCGTCATAGCGCATGATGTATTCATCGGGTAGATCGTTACTGATGATGGTTTCGGTTATCAGCATTCTTCCGGCAGGTGAATCAAAAACAACTTTACTCACAGCACCAGGCTGCCTGAAATCACCGGAAACGTGCTTTACCGACCGTAGCCCTTCCAGCCATTTCATCGTAACGTCAGGATCCTGAATGAGCGTTATCAATTCATTCATCGGTCTTTCTATCTCAATTTCAGCACGGAACTTCATTCTTGCCTTTTTAGCAAGTTCAAGAAACAAAAAAGGTGTCCCGTTCTGGAACACCTTTTTAAGAGTTATCAATAGGTTTTCAATGAATACCCTGCTCTGCAAGATAGCGCTCCGCATCGAGCGCGGCCATGCATCCGGTGCCTGCTGCAGTCACTGCTTGACGGTATACCTTATCGGCTGCATCTCCAGAAGCAAAAACTCCAGGAATCTTGGTCTTTGAGGTTCCAGGTGTAACTTTCAGATAACCGGTTTCATCCATATCCAGCCATCCTTTGAAGATGTCTGTGTTGGGCTTATGACCGATGGCCACAAAGAATCCAGTACACGGAATGACGTATTGTTCGTTGGTCTTGTTGTTGAGCACCTTCACACCTTCCACTCCTTTTTCTCCAAGAATCTCAACAGTTTCGTGGTTGTATTTCACCTCAATATTCTTCGTATTGAGCACACGGTGCTGCATGGCCTTTGACGCTCTGAACTCATCCCGTCTCACCAACATGGTCACTTTGGTGCAAAGTTTGGCAAGATAGGACGCTTCTTCGGCTGCCGTATCCCCTGCTCCTACTATCACAACTTCCTGGCCTTTGTAAAAGAAACCATCGCACACGGCACAGGCAGAAACACCGAAGCCGTTCAATCGCTGCTCCGACTCCAATCCTAACCACTTTGCAGAGGCTCCGGTGGCAATGATGACCGAATCGGCCAAAACCGTTTTATCGTTGATCATGACCTTATGAACAGGTCCGGTGAAATCAACCTCTGTAACCAATTCGTAACGGATCTCTGTTCCGAAGCGCTCAGCCTGTTTACGGAGGTCTTCCATCATCTGTGGACCTTCAACTCCGTTTGGATAACCTGGGTAATTATCAACCTCTGTGGTTATGGTAAGCTGACCACCTGGTTGTAATCCGGTGAACATTAACGGCTGCATATCTGCTCGGGCAGCGTAGATGGCCGCTGTATACCCAGCTGGTCCTGACCCGATTATCACACATTTTCTTCTTTCTAATTCTTCTGACATTTATTTTATAATTGCTCGACCTAAGCCGAAATTTAAACTCATTTTACACATACAAACGTATCAACCGTGGTTGCATAGCCTGCCCAAACCCCTCTCCCACCGTTATCGAAATTGGAGAACACGGGTGTCGGTGCACTGAAGGGATTGAGGTTGGATGCCGCATCTACGGACTCCCAAAAATCGTACACTGCACGGTCAATTACCCCTAGTTTCACAATAACGGTGTCACCTTCTCTGAACCACCATGGTTCGGCTTCGGGATTACCATTATCGTTTGCAAGATTGGAACCCTGGTAGATGCTGAACTCTATTGTTTCTCCATTGAACAACCGGTCTCCAAAGCTTGGACTTCCGTCTATCGCATACATGGACCTGCCTTGCGTCAGGTTTTCAGTCCACATGTAATAATAATCATCGGTGGCAGCCGGATCGGACAATCGACACCAGATCGAACCGAAACTATCCAACGGCAACTCATCCTTGTACCAGAGACTGTCCAATTCAACCGGTTGACCGATGGTGGTCACCGCGTTGTATTCTTTCCCTTCAACATAAGCGGTCATTCTGTACGTTTTACCGAACTCACCGGTCATACCAAGATTGATGTTGATGCAAATATCGATTCCAGGAGGTAGGAATTCGAAGCCAAGCAATTCCAAGGCAAGTTCCTGCTGTTCGGGTGTCAGGTCTGAGAGGCATGTCGGATCCATTCTGTGCCTTACACCGTCTACCGTAATGAAAACACTATCGGCCTGAACCAGCGAATTGGCAATAGCCTCGGCAGCCGTATTGATAGGAGCAAAATAATTTGAGCTCCTACTGATGATCACATACGGGAATGTGCCATTTTCGATATAACCCTCAAACACGATTCCGTTCACCGCATCGGGCAGATCTATATCCAACACCTTTTCGCACGAGGCAAGCCCTAGAACAACAAGGAGCATTGCGAATATGGAAGCAGAAAACCGGTTCATTCTGTTAAAATTTGAAGTTCCACGTTACGCTCGGAAGAATGGGAAACACGGAAACCTGCCGAGCTTCAATGGTAATGGATTGATCGACCTCATCAACCTTTGAACTGAAGTAAATGAAATATGGATTCTGTCGACTGTACACGTTATAGATTCCGAAATTCCATGTCGACTTGAATCGTTTCTTCTTGTTCGGATTGGGATGAAGGGTTGCTCCCAGGTCCAATCGGTGGTAGTCGGGCATTCTGAACGAGTTCCTATCACCGTATTCTGTAACGATGTTTCCGTTGATGAAATAGCGCGAGGCAGGAACCGTCATGGCACTTCCTGTTCCGTACACGAAAACGGCAGATACCGACCATCTTTCGTTGATCCGGTACGAGCCTACCACAGAAAGATCGTGTCTTCTGTCGTACACGGCCGGGAACCAATTCCCATCGTTCAGATCATCAAACTGTCTGTTGGTCCAAGCCAGAGTGTAACCGATCCAGCCATTGAACTTCTTCCCGTTCTTTCTGATGAAGAATTCTGCTCCGTACGAGTTTCCTTTCCCGAATACGAAATTATTATCAGGGTTATTATTGATATTCTGATCGGGGCTGAAGCCATCCCGATATTCTATCAGGTTCTTCATGGTCTTGTAGTAACCTTCCACGCTCACTTCGAGCTGATCGTCCAAGAAATTATGGAAGTATCCGAGCGCCCATTGGTGTCCTTCCTGTGGTTTTACCCTATCAGTACTTGGCATCCAAAGGTCTGTTGGGAAACTGATGGATGCCAGACTTGCCAAGTGGATGTACTGGAAGTTCATGGTGTAACTGGCCTTGATGGAATTGTGCTTTCCGAGCATGACCCGACCGGATAAACGCGGTTCGGCAAAGGCATAGGTCTTCACATTCTCGAGGGTTCCATATCTGGTGGTATCTATCACCTGCCCTACTTCGTTGAGTCCATATCTATCAAAAGGTCCCGTGTGGGCGAACATGGATCCACGAACGCCTGCATTGATCTTGAAGCGGTCAGAAATATCCCAATCGTCCTGCACGTAAATGGCCGCTTCGTGCGCATGGTACCTCACTATTCCTCCCAGATCAAGTTCGGTTTCTCCCGTTCGTGCAGAAACGCTACTTGGGGTGAAGGTGTGGTAGATGTAGTTTGCTCCGAACTGAACGTTATGACGCACATCGGGCAACCAACTCAGATCCACCTTCAGGTTGTAGTCTCGGATGCCAGATTGCAACTTAAGCTCGAACTCCTGCTGTCCGGCTCCGAACTCAAACGTGTAATCGCTGAATATGAAGGAAGTGTTCATGAACAACTGAGGAGTGAAAATGTGATTCCACCTCAGTACGGCTGTTCCGTTTCCCCAAGCGATATTGGCCGCAAAATCGTCCTGACTCTTGAACCCGAACACGTCTCGTCCGAAATAGCCACTGGCGAATATCCTATCCTTCGGACCCAAGGTGTAATTCACTTTTCCATTGACATCGAAAAAGTAATAGGACGCCCCGGCAAAGAAGCCACCCCCGCCTCCATCATTATCGTTCGTTGCTGCGTTGGCAATGGCACCTCCGAGTAGGCCGGCATAGGCAAATCTGCCCGAAACAATGAAAGACCCTTTGTCTTTAACAATAGGGCCTTGCACGGTGAGTCTTGAATTGATGGCCCCGATGCCACCTTCCACCTCGAATTTCTTATTGTTTCCCTCTTTCATGCTGATATCCAGCACTGCAGCGAGCCTGCCTCCGTACTTGGCCGGCATCCCTCCTTTGGTAAGCTCCATTCCTTTGATGGCATCGGCATTGAAGACAGAAAGAAATCCGAAAAGATGGGATGCGTTGTAGACCACCGCCTCATCAAGCAGAACAAGATTCTGGTCTGGACCTCCGCCCCGAACGTAAAGGCCTGCATTACCCTCCGAGCCGGACTGAACACCCGGCATCAACTGAATGACCTTGATGATGTCGACCTCTCCCATCAACGCAGGCAATTCCTTTACCTGGGCGATCGGTATCTCTACCGTGCTCATTTTGGAGCTTTTGGTATTCTCGTCCTTTTTCTCCCCCTTCACCACAACTTCTTCCTTGGTGTAAGCAGACTCCTTCAATTCGAGATTCAAAACAAGGTCTTTATTGAGTTTTATCTCCTCAGAGTAGGTCTCGTACCCCAAAAAGGAAACCTTGAGCGTGTATTCTCCTTCTGGAACGGTGAGCGAATAAAAACCATAGACATTGGTTGTAGCTCCTTTCATGATGGGCTCAACGAATACATTGGTCCCTATCATCGTTTCGCCATTGGCAGCATCTGTTATCGTACCGCTGATGGTGTATTTCTCTTGCGCCAAAAGCGGCACGGATAGCAAAAGTGCGATCACGAGTGATAGCGACCGCGTGATTTTCAAGCTCATGTCTGCAGAGAACGAAGGATTTTTGATCAGCTTTTGATTAGGAGCTGCAAAGGTAACTTTATGTAGCCTAAATTGTTCGGGAGTAGGCATTGAAAAAAAGATGTCGATCAAACACCGGACGGCACGGACATCCAAGCCTGCTCCCTTTGCCGAGCTAACGACCTTTTGCTGATTAGAAAGCCAAATCACAATGTACATTATTAAGACGATTGAAAAGACGTTGTAGTTCCTTTTCGTATCAGTCCCATAATGGATCGACTTGGATTCTTGTTACTTGCGCCAAGAATGACAAAGGCGACCGAAGTCGCCTTTTGTCGGGGTGAGTGGATTCGAACCACCGCTCTCGCGCCCCC
>JBFHEW010000121.1:0-6919 GCA_041583955.1 Bacteroidia bacterium
CAGATTCTTCTCCACCGATCGGTCTGTAAGCAACTGAAAGTCCTGAAAAACGATGCCGAGCTTCCTTCGTAGGAACGGAATCTCCTTCTGTTCAATTCCGGCCAGTGCATGTCCGGCCACGTACCCTTCGCCAGCCCGCAATGGTAGGTCTGCGTAAAGGGTTCGAAGTAAGCTACTCTTTCCAGCGCCCGTTCTCCCAATAAGATAAATGAATTCGCCTTTATCTATGGCAAACGAAACCTTGTTCAGCACGACATTCTCCCGGATATATACCGTGACATCTGAAAGTTGAACGATGTGCTCTTGATTTTCCATGTGCGAAACGTCAAAGTTAATATTCTACCCAACTGTTTTCGGGTCGTTTTTCCTGTTTATATCTTAACATGTCCGCGTTGAAAAGTATTGCGTAACCGAAAAATGGTAGCCTGTTGTCAAGGTAATTTAGCACGGATGAATTGGTCAATCTTGAGGCGAAGGTTTGTGGTTTTCGGAGGGCTGTTTCTGTCAGTCTTGCTCAGCGGTGTTTCGCATTCGTTTGCTCAACGGGCGGCTTCCGATGTTGACCCTATCCGCGAATATTCGGTTGGTCTGGAGCTGTTTCAAAAGCAGAAGTACGGTGCTGCCCAGGAACGGTTTGCGAGGGCGCTCGAACACCCGCGTGACCTTCCAAGTATAGAGCGCGAAAACGCAGCCTACTATCAGGCCGTTTCGGCATTGGAACTTTTCAATGCAGACGGTGAGCCGTTGATGAAGTCCTTCATCGAAACGTATCCTGAACATTCCATGGTCAACATGGCCAATTTCCAATTGGGCACCTACTATTTCACCAAGAAGAGTCATCGTGCCGTGCTCAGTCAGTTTGAGATGGTCGATGAAACCAAGCTGGAGTCAAAATACCTCGAGGAATATTACTTCAAGAAGGGGTATTCCCATTTTCAACAAGAGGAGTACAGTAAGTCAAAAGAGGCCTTGTCGCATGTTCTTGGTGGAGGTAAGAAATACCGGTCGCCTGCGGTGTACTACAACGCCTACATCCTTTACCGTGAAGGCAGGAACGAGGCCGCCTTGAAAGGTTTTCAGGAACTGGAATCGGATGAGTTGTTCGGTAATGTGGTTCCGTTCTACATTCTTCAGATCTACTACCGTCAAGGTAAGAATGAAGAGGTGCTTACTTATGGTAATGTACTGCTAAAGAAGGATTTCGCAAAGAGCAAAAGTGGCGAGATACACCGTATGCTCGGAGAGGCCCACTTCAACCTCGGGCAATACAAGGAGGCTGTTCCGGAGATGGAGATCGCCATTTCAGAGTTGGGCGGAAACCGTGATGACCGTTACAAGATGGCCTATGCATCGTATCGGGCTGCTGAATACGAAAAGGCACTGCAATACTTTCAGCAGGTGACCGATGAGCAGGATGAGCTGACGCAATTGGCATTTTACCACATGGGCGATTGCTATTTGAAGCTCGACCGCAAGATGGAGGCCCGTGGCGCTTTCAGAAGTGCCTCCAAATATGCTTTTGATAAGGAGGTTCAGGAAGATGCGTTGTTCAATTTCGCTAAGACAGCTTACGAACTTTCTTACGATCCATACAACGAGGCAGTTCAGGCGTTTGAAGAATACATTGATAAGAACCCGAACAGTCAGCGCGTTGATGAAGCCTATGGATTTCTCTTGAAGGTGTACCTCACCACAAAGAATTACGAGAGTGCCATCAGGTCGATTGACAAGATGAAGAATGTGAACGATGCGCTGAAGGAAACGTACCAGCGTATCTCTTATGTACGCGGAACCGAATTGTATAATGACCTTCAATTTCCCAACGCCATAAGTTACCTACAGCGATCGGATAAGTATCCCGTTAATCCGAAGATCACTGCTCAGGCCATTTTTTGGCAGGCAGAGGCGTATGCCGCCATGCAGAAATGGAAGGCAGCAGAGTCGCACTACAAACTGTTCCTTGAAGTACCCAGTGCCATCGGATTGCCAGAGTTCGGACGAGCACACTACGGATTGGCCTATGTCTTTTTCGAGAATCTGCAGTATGAAAGTGCCATCAGTTGGTTCCGGAAATTCGCAGATTATGAGCGTCAAGATTCCATAAGAGTGAACGATGCGCTGCTCCGAATAGCGGATGGTTATTATCTCAGAAAGGACAACAAACGCGCCATCGAGTTTTACGATAAGGCCATCAAATACAATAGGTTCGATACGGATTATGCCATCTTCCAGATAGCGGTTTGCTATGGTCTTGATGGGAAATCGGCATCAAAGGTCGAGACACTGAAGGCCATGTTGGAGAATTATCCATCGACCGATTTTGCTGCTGATGCCAAATACGAGATAGCCGAAACCTACTTCTTCGGAGATAACAGCCAAGAGGCAATAAAGTATTTCGATAAGGTCGTGAAGGAGCACCCGAACTCCAGCTACGTTCCCAAGGCCAAGCTCAACAAAGGATTGCTCTATTACAATCAGAGTGCAGATGAAAAGGCATTGCCGCTTTTCAAAGAAGTAGCAGAGAATTATCCTGCCACCGAGGAAGCGAAAGAGGCACTGATGAAAATTCAGAAGATCTATGTGGAGGACGGGGACGTGCCTGGGTTTGAGAAGTACGTTGCCGCCCACAATTTTCCGGATATCACCACAGGTGCGCTCGATACATCCTACTATGAGAGTGCAGAGTTCATGTACCTGCGCGGTAATCTGGAAGGAGCCATGGTTGAGTTCAAGAAGTACCTCGATAAGTTCCCTAACGGTTATTTCAAGCTGAACGCGAATTTCTACAGAGCAGACGCAGCTGTGCAACTGAAGAAGTACGATCAGGCCATCATCGGTTTCGACCGCGTGTTGGAATTCAAGAAGAACGTTTTTACCGAGCGGGCGTTGATGTCGGCTTCGCAGATCTATCTCTACCAGGAGAAGTACAACGATGCGTTGCTCCGATTCTCCATGCTCGAAGAAGTGGCAGAAACGGCAGAGAATCTGATGGAGGCCCGTATCGGTCTGATGCGCTGCAATTATCTTCTCAACAATTTTGACGAGGCCCATGAGTATGCCACCAAATTGCAACGGTCTGACAAGGTTCCTGAACTGGTGCTCAGCGAAGCCAGCCTAACGTCAGCCAAGTGTGCTTTGGCGCAGAACGATCTTCGCATGGCACAAGAGCGCTTCAAGCAGACCTTGCTCGAGTCGAACAACGAAGTAGGGGCCGAGGCCATGTACAACCTTGCCTACATCCATTTCCTGAAAGGCGAATACGAACAATCGCAGAAGTTGATCTTCGAGATGGTGAACGTGTTCCCGAATTACGGAGAATGGATTTCGAGGTCGTTCCTATTGCTGGCAGATAATTACATCAAACAGAACGACCTGTTTCAAGCAAAGCTCACTCTTCAGAACCTCATCGATAATTATGATGGCGAACTGAAGCAGGAAGCGCAACGCAAATTGGAGCGTATCTCAACCTTGCAGCCGAAACTCGAAGACAGGAAGGACGGGCAGAGTTGGAACATCGAGTTTGAGCAGGAAGGAAAAGTGAGGGACGAGATTTTTGAGCCCGACCCGGTAAGGGAGAATGACAACAGATCGGAAATGGAGCAAGAATGAAAAAGTTGATTCCATATCTATTATCGGTGCTTGCGATCATACTGCAAGTGCAGACTACCTTGGCGCAGGACAAGGAACGCTTGCCCGACAGCCTTCGGTTCACTATCCGTAAGGATTACAGACCCGTGGCCCGAGACGCGAAAAAGATCACATCCAAACCCGAGATCAAGCACGAGGATGCAGAATTGCCGAAAGTGACTTATTCCGTGTTGCCAAAAACCAAAGAGATCACCTATGAGGCGCAACCGTTGCAGGCAGCAACCCTCTCCAACGAACCATTGGCCAAACTCTACAATGGCCATTTGAAGGCGGGTTTCGGCAATTACACCATGCCTTTCTTCGAAGCCAGTTTCAGCAGCTTACGCAGCAAGAAATATCAGGCAGGCTTCTTTGCGAGGTATCATGCTTCGTTCGCCAAGCTCAATAAGGTGAGGAATTTCGGGTTCACTGATGCCGGCATAACCGGTTTCGGGAAGTATTTTTTGAAGAATCATGTTCTGGCAGCTAAAGTCGAGTATGATGTGGATGAGAACTACTACTACGGATTCGATAGGGCTGATGTGACCTATGCCAACGCGCTTTCTGCAAAGGGCGACAGCATGCACCAGGTATTCCATCATGTGGGCTTCAATTTGGATCTGAACGCGGTACGTGAGAAGAAACTCCGCATGTTGGATGAGCTGTCTGTGGGTTATGGTTATACCCGTGATGAGTTTCAGGCGCAAGAACATAACGCTGCCTTAGCTGCAGGCATCGGTTTCAATATCAAGAAAGAGCAGATGTTCATCAGAACATCGTTCGATTACTATAATCTGGCGCAACCAAGCCTGCAAACGAATAACCTTATCTGGGCCATTCAACCGGAGTTCAGGGCTTCTCGCGAACGTTGGGGAATTGACCTTGGAGTCAACTTCGCTCTTGATGTGAACGATACCACTACGAAGGTGCTCGTGTTTCCTGTTCTGGATTTTCATTATTTCCTCGTCAAGAACATGCTTCGTTTCTATGTTGGTGCCAAAGGAGGAGTAAGAAGGAACGGCCTGCGGTCCATTTCGCAGTTGAATCCGTATTTCGAAACAGACCAGACGTTGAGCAATAGTTGGGAGCGATTGAATGTCTATGGCGGATTCAAAGGAAGCATAACCCGAAGTATCGGGTTCGATCTGGCCGTTGCCGAGATCATTACAGGGCAGCAGATGTATTTCGTGAACGATACGACAGGCGGTCTTGGGAACAGGTTCCTCACAGAATACCACGATACGCGTATCACCAGTTTCAAAGGTGCATTGAGTTATCAACTCAAAAGCAAGTTGCAATTGGTCGCTGAGGCAGAGTACCGCTTGTTCGTTATGCCAACAGATAGTATAAAGCCATGGCACGAAGCCCCGTTCCGTTTCACATTTGCCGGTAACTACAACCTGAAGGATAAGCTCATCTTCAAAGCTACCATCAGTGCCTATGGCCCGCGTGTGGCCCGAGGTTTCTCTACCGACTCGTTGGGAGTAGTAAGCATGACGCCCACCACGCTCAAAGGCTATGCTGATGCGAGCATCGGAGTGGAGTATCGCTACCGTAGATGGATCGGTGCCTTTGTCGATTTCAGAAACATTGCGGCCCTCCGCTACGACATCTGGAAACAGTACCCATCGCAGCGATTCAGCTTCATTGCCGGACTGCATTTCAGCTTCTGAGGGCAAATCGTGTAAAACCACCCGGTTTTTGTTGATAAATACGAACGAAACGCCTCTGTTTACGGGGCTTTCAGGGGGTGATTTAAGTATCTTCGTGAGTTGATTCGATTTAACCCAAAACAATCAGAATAGTGGAAGAAAAAGATAAGCCACAAAAGGCATATTCGGCCGATAGTATTCAGGCCTTGGAAGGGATGGAGCACGTGCGTATGCGTCCATCCATGTACATTGGAGACGTGGGAGTGAGGGGGCTTCATCATCTCGTGTATGAGGTGGTAGATAACTCCATTGATGAGGCCCTTGCTGGACATTGCGATCGTATTGATGTCGCCATCACCGAAACAAACGGTATAAGAGTGCGAGACAACGGTAGAGGTATACCGGTCGACATGCACAAGAAAGAAGGTGTTTCTGCCCTTGAGGTGGTCATGACGAAGATCGGTGCAGGTGGTAAGTTCGATAAGGATTCTTACAAGGTTTCCGGTGGTCTGCATGGAGTCGGGGTGTCGTGCGTGAATGCACTTTCAGCCAACCTGCGCGCAACGGTTTACAGAGATGGGGTCGAGTGGCAGCAGGAGTACTCTCGCGGAAAGCGGCTCTATGAAGTGAAGGAGATCGGGAAGACCGATCTTCGAGGAACAGAAGTTGAGTTCCAGCCAGACGAGCAGATATTCGATTCGTTGGAGTACAACTACGAGACACTTGCCACCCGTATGCGCGAGTTGTCGTTCCTCAATAAGGGCATCACAGTTACGTTGACCGACCTTAGAAACCCGGACGAGAAGGGCGAGTACCCGACCGAAACATTCCATTCAGAAGAAGGTCTTCGTGAGTTTGTTTTGTTCCTTGATGGGAATCGTGAACGACTCATCAATGATGTTATCAGCATTGAAGGAGAGAAAGGCGGGATTCCAGTTGAAGTAGCGATGGTTTACAATACATCGTATTCGGAAAACATCCACGCCTATGTGAACAACATCAATACCCATGAAGGAGGTACGCATCTTTCAGGTTTCAGAAGAGGATTGACCAACACGCTGAAGAAGTATGCAGACTCTTCTGGGATGTTGGATAAACTCAAGTTCGAGATTTCGGGAGACGATTTCCGTGAAGGTCTGACCGCGGTGGTGTCTGTAAAGGTTCAGGAACCACAGTTCGAAGGGCAGACCAAGACCAAATTAGGAAACAGGGAAGTAACTGCTCCTGTAAGTCAGGCAGTAAGCGAAATGCTCGAAAACTACCTGGAAGAGCACCCTGCCGATGCAAGGATCATTGTTCAGAAGGTTATTCTTGCCGCAACAGCCCGACACGCTGCCAGAAAGGCGCGCGAAATGGTGCAACGTAAGAACGTAATGAGTGGTTCTGGACTTCCAGGTAAACTCTCAGACTGTTCAGATAAGGATCCGGTCAATTGTGAATTGTTCCTCGTGGAGGGAGATTCGGCAGGTGGTACAGCCAAGCAGGGCCGCGATAGGAACTTTCAGGCTATCCTTCCTCTGAGAGGAAAGATCCTGAATGTGGAGAAGGCCATGCAGCACAAAGCCTTCGAGAATGAAGAGATCAAGAACATGTACACCGCACTGGGCGTTACCATTGGTACGGCAGAAGATGAGCGCGAG
>JBFHEW010000122.1:0-6916 GCA_041583955.1 Bacteroidia bacterium
CGGAATGCACAAACACCCTGATGTGGCTCAACTGTCGTGTCGAGAATACCCCACGCCACGTGGTTCACGCCATCGGGATTGGTGAGGTACTTCAATTGATATTCGCTTAGCCTATTGGCCGACTGGAAGAACCGAAGATATTTGGATTGTGGCGAAAGCTCATTGAACGATGCGTTGATCAAGTCCCTATCGTCTGGCGTAATGGGCCGGACAAGGAACCTGCCATTTTCATCGGGATATCGGAACGAACGATCCATGCCGAAAAATAGCCTTTATGACACAGATTCGACAGCCGGCCAAAACCTTCCTCCATTGTTTCTGTTCATATTCATCTACGAAAGTCATTATTCGTAATCTTGCACCCTTGAATGATGGAGGATCTTCTTTTTGAACCGTGGCCCTGGTATGTGAGTGGAACACTGCTTGGAGTTCTTGTGCCACTCATGCTTTGGTTGGGCTCGAGTTTCGGGGTTTCGGGCAATCTGGACTCTATTTGCAGCATTCTTGGGGCCGATCGGTTTTCCGACCACTTCAAGTTCAATCTGAAAGACAGGATACCGAGTCTGGTATTCATTCTAGGAGGTGTATTCGGTGGTTTCATCGCTGCCAATTACCTTACAATCGAAAATTATTCGGTGGATCTTTCTCCCGAAACCATCTTATCGCTGCACGGTCTGGGAATCACCGATGCCAGTGGACTTCAACCCGGCCAATTGTTCAATTGGCAATTTCTAGGCACGGTTCCCGGTGTAATACTGTTGGTTCTTGGCGGATTCATGATCGGGTTCGGGTCGCGCTGGGCAGGCGGTTGTACCTCGGGGCATTCGATAACCGGAATGAGCAGCCTGCAATTGCCTTCGTTGGTTGCCACCATCGGTTTCTTCATTGGAGGATTGATAGCCACTCACTTCCTTTTACCATTCATTCTTTTGCCATGAAAAACATCCGAATCCTTTTTGCAGGGACGGTCTTCGGCATCATAATGGTGAAGTCTGAAGCTGTTTCGTGGTTCCGTATCCATGAGATGTTCAGCTTTCAAAGCTTCCACATGTACGGCATCATTTGCACAGCCGTGGTGGTTGCAGCTGTGCTGTTGCACCTTTTGAAATACTTCCGTGTAAGAAACCTGGATGGCGGGGAGATGGTGAGCCCAACACGGCCACGACTTTACAAGGCTGCCATGCTGGGCGGTGTCGTATTCGGTATCGGCTGGGCATTCACCGGTGCCTGTCCGGGTCCGCTGTTCGTAAATCTGGGAGCAGGATATGGGGTGATGATCGTTCCGATTGCTGCTGCCGTTCTCGGTGCTTTTGTTCAGGGCCTTGTACGAAGGCACCTGCCACAATAGATCATAGCGCCTCTACCCTACTTCTGAATTCGAATTGAAGGTCTTCGTGCAAGTCGGAATAGATGTCCTGTATCTTCACAACCTGTCTTTCATAGAGGTTCAACATCACCTTACTTCTTCGGAAATCAATGTCCAATTCGCGCAGCTCTTCGCAGAAATGCAAGCGCACATCCAGTTCTGTTTCGGGCCTGTCTGAATACTTGATGTATTTATCAGCAATGCGAAGTGCCCGTCTGATGCTTTTCTTGGCAAGGTAGAATCCGCGCGTGTTGGTAGCGGCAAATGCTTCCGACACATCCTCTTTTATCGCTGTGGCGTACGCATCCTCATCGTTCGACTCAAAAAGCAGATAGTTGAGAAGTTCCTTGTTGTCGCGTTTATATCTGATGAGTTTGTCGCACAACTCAACGATCTCTTCTCTCGAGAGCGTCTTGAGTTCTTTTCTTATTTCCGCGAGTGATGCCGACTTCATCAATCCTGTTCTGGTAAGTACTGATCTTCAGACAACTCACCGATTATTTCAAACTCGGTTCGTCTGTTCAGGGCCCTTCCGTCAGGGTCATCTGTTCCGTCCGGCTTCTCGTTTGGGGCGATCGGCTTGGTCTCGCCATAGCCTTTCGGCACCAACCTACCAGCATCAATACCTTTCGATATCATGTAATCGACCACGCTCTTTGCGCGCCTCTCGGAAAGTTTAAGGTTATACTCATCAGACCCTCGTGAGTCGGTGTGCGAAGACAACTCAATGATGATCTGCGGGTTCTTGGTCATAATCGGATACAATCCGGTATCGAGGCTCACCTTGGCTTCCGGTGTAAGGTCTGCGCTATCGAACCCATAGTTGATACCGTTGAGCACAATGGGCTTTTTCGGGATCCTCGTCAGCTTCAATTGCTTGTTGAGCGTATCGGCCGGGGTCAGGTTCTTGGTGCTTACAGCGAGCATGTCGTTGAAATAGCCGGTCTTCTTGGCTTCAATGATGTACTCTTTATCCGGCTCAAGGCTGAATGTGAAAGTGCAAGGATTCACTTTCAATGCCTCGGCCAGGTATTTCTCTCCAGACACGGGGTCTTTCATATAGAGGAACACATCCACCTCATCCAAACAGGTGGTGTCGATGACAAGGCCGTTGAGATGGATGTTCACATACTCCACAAACTCGAAAGCGTAGATGTCATCGCAGCAGGTAGCATTCAGCAGCGCCACTCCGCCAACACGGTTGGAAACCAGAAAACCTGTTTGTCTGTCCTTGTTCAACACGAAATCGAAATCATCTGCCGGTGAATTGATGGCCTTACCCATGTGTATCACCGAATCCTTCTGCCATTTGGTCTTCTCGCCTTCCACCTTGTACACGTCCAATCCGCCAAGGCCCACTCTTCCATCGGTACTGAAATAGAGCGTATGTGTGGCGAGGTCGTAGTATGGCGTGAATTCCGTTCCAGGGGTGTTGATGGCCGCACCCGCGTTCTTCGGTTCTCTGAACCGTTTGGTACGGGCATGGTATTCGGTGAACCAGATGTCCAATCCGCCTCTACCGTCAGGCCGATCGGAAACGAAGTAGATCACCTCCTGATTACGTTTGGATTCGCGACCAATGGTAGGCTGGGTCGTGGTGTAATTGGGAAGATTGATGGATTCATTCATCTTGGTGGGCGTCCCCCATTTTCCGTTCTCCTTTTCAGAGAAATACAGATGACAGATGACCTTGCCTTGGAAATTCTCGCGACACTGCGTGAAATAGAACCGATTGCCGTCAGGCGAAAGCGCCCCATTGCCGATGTGCGCGTCAGTATCACCGATGGGGTCGGTGTATTCGCCCTTTGATGTCCATTTGCCGTTCTCCTTCTTAGCCAGATAGAACTTACGTGTCGGGATCTGCGTGCTATCCATCTGTTCCAGGTCGTAGAATTCCACCTCGTCACTCACCAGCGAGCCGTAGATGAGTGTGACCGAATCCATGGGAATGGGCGAAAACTCGATATGTGCCTTATTGATGCTGGCATCCAAATGCTCCACTTCTGCAGAGTTGACAGAATCCTGCAGCATCATGGCATAGTCGCAGCCTTCTATCTTATTGAGCGTCTGTTGTTTCCACCACGTATCCTTCATATCGGCTGCCAGCCGTTTGAACTTGATGAAGTTGCTTTTCGCCTCCTTGTAATTGCCCGTTTGCATGTCCATATCGCCTGCATGATACAGCGCCATGGGATATTTGGCTACCCCACCATTCGATCGGAGCACCTTCCAATACGATTCGGATGCATGGGCATAATCGCGGCTGTTGCGGTAAAGTTCTGCCAACTGGTAGCTCACGGCCACATTTTCAGGCTTGCGTTTCGACCACTCCTTGTAGTAGATCAGTGCTGTGTAGGTATCGCCCATGCGGAGCGAATTGGTGGCCAGACCGCGCACCTTCCTCATGCTCAGCTTTTCTGTTGCCGGAAGCTGTGACTGAGCCGATGCATCAGGCAACTGGGCCACAGTGATCACCGTAGCCAAGGCAACAATGCCCAAAAGATGCCTCAATATCTGTCGCAAGGAATGGCCAGCGTTTTAGGTAGGAAAATAGGTGCCGTGTAGATGATGGATAGTTCGAAGGTGGTCTTTCTGGTGCTCTGTGCACTCAGCTTCGAAACATTCACATCGTAACTCAACCCGATATCGAAATTCTTAATGTGGAAACCCGCAACCGGGCAGACCGCATCGCTGTTTCTGCCAAAACCACCACGGTAAAGCAGTCCGAGATACACGTTCTTCACCATGGCGTTCTTGATATGGTATTTCACGTTGGTTCCCAAGAGCATATCAGACACGCGCGTGGTCCACATATACATGAATTTAGGCTCTGCCGATAAGGATGCGTTTATCGGAACATCAACCAGTATCTGAACGGATTGTCGCGTTCGCAATCGCTCCACATGGGTTGAGAAATAGGTATCCTTCGGGCGCGTTACATGGAAGACGGAAAACCCGACCGTTGGCGTGAATTTCTTGAACTTGTAGCTCCATGCGGCCCCCAGATTCATATCGAAGAACGATTGCGACCCATCGAGGTTGGTTTCTCCATTGTAGATGGTAGGATCGAATACACCCTGCTGATAATCCCACTGATCGGGAAACGTCTGCGAACTGAGGTCGGTGCTCTTAATGACGGCCCCAAGTTGGATACCTGCCCTTACTTCGTGTCCTTTCAGCACTTTCCTGTAAGCACCTGTCAAGAAGATCTTGGTGGTGTTGAGGCTGAAACCAGCATAGTTATCGTTGGCTATGAGGATGCCAGCATCGATCTCGTCCTTGAAGAAGAAGAACTTCTTATCAAAACCCACCAGCCCCGTGGTAATGGGTTTGTTTATCTCGGGCCATTGGTGCCGGTAGTTGCCAACCGCCCGATACGCACCATCGTACATTCCCACCATGGCAGGATTGAGATTCTGCTGATTGGTGTAGAACTGTGTGAGGTGGATGTCTTGCGAAAATGCTGATGTAGAACTAAGTATAAGAAAGGCGCACAGAACTGCAGCGTAGGTTCGGGCGTATTTCCATACGCCCCTACATGTGCCTATCAACCCTACAAACCTTATCAACTTATCTCTTTATCTACTTCATAAACTCTTTCAGCACACCATCACCACATATGCTGCCCGTTAGGCGTAAGATTGTTGGTGTACGTATTGGCCATGTGCCAGTATTGCTCGTAACTGAAATGACAGTCGCAACCGTAGTACGACATCACATTTCCCACATCGGGGTCGTAAAAATCACCATTGGCATCCTGTAGCATACTTACAAAGATGCAGTCCTCGTTGATGTAATTACCCGGTGGATCAAAAGGTACATACGGGTCACCGGGCGTATCGCAGAAACCGTCTCCCTCGGTCTGGCAGTTACTGCCATCGGCCAATTCGGAACCATTGCCTTCAAAGGTGTGCGGCAACCCCCAATAGTGTCCCATTTCGTGCAAGAGAGCCCCACCCGGCTTGGTCACGCAGATGCCACCCCCGGATGTATTGTTGATTCCGCCCAGGTCGGCAAAACCCGCAACGCCAGGCGGTTCGATGATGTGTTGCACGTAGAACACGTTGATGCGGAAATCCTGATGATGGGCCGTGAGCATCTGGTCCCATTTGTAACCACCAACGGCATCAAGTGTATCCCACTGGAAATTATCGATGTAGTTGAACTCGCATATCTCAAACGAAACGCAGATGTCATCGAAGTAGGCATTCACTCCGGCCACCTCTCCCTGAATGGCCGCTTCCGACACGTTGGCCTGACCGAGCGAATCCTTTACGATGTGCACCAGAATGGAAAACCGCTTGTTGAGGCATGGCAGTGGCGACCGCGGCTCTTCTTCCATCAAATGAAAACTTGATAGCAATATTCCTAAGGTTGCCAGCAAGAGGACGGCAACCATGGAGTGTACATTCTTAGAGGCTATTCGCATTCAGATAAGGGCAACTAGGTGGCAAGAGTATAAGGCAAATGTATTCAGCAATGCGGGTAAAACGAATGTTCAATGTGTTAAAGGCATCCTTTTTCTACTTTCACGTTTCTAAATCAGACTTACTCACTAAAACGCATGCGGACTGTTTGGTTGCTTCTTATATTGCTCGTTGCAACCCATTGCGCGTATTCTCAAACCTCCAACACCACGCAGGGCTGTGTGCCGCTGACGGTCAGTTTTACGGCACCTGCAGGCGCAGGACCCACTCATTTCTGGGTTTTCGGTGATGGCGCCACGGCCAATCAGGCCAATCCATCAAACACGTTCACCACGGCCGGAACCTACACTGTTCAGTACAGCGCCACGGCCAACGGCCCCATTCTTGGCACCATCACCATAAACGTGTATCCACGGCCAGTGCCCGAATTCACAGCCACACCTATCACCGGTTGTGCCCCGCTCAACGTAAGTTTCACCGATGCCACGCAGGTAGGGGCCGGAGTCAACATTACCGGATATACATGGGTTTTCGGTGATGGCGGTATTGCCAACGGGGCATCTCCCAACCACTGGTTCACCACACCCGGTTCGTTCTATGTTTCGTTGCAGATACAGACCAACCTGCCTACTTGCAACGCCACAGAGGTATATCCTGATGCCATTATTGTGACCCAAGGTGTGATTGCCAACTTCACCACATCGCCAAGCCCTGCCGTGGCGTGCGATCCTCCGCTCAACGTATCGTTCAACAATACCACGGGGTCCGGTGCGCCACCGGTTACCTACGCTTGGGATTTCGGCAATGGCAACACCTCTACCGACCAGAATCCGGCCCCGCAGACCTACAACGACAACGGAACCTTTACCGTTTCGCTCACCGCCACCGATGCCAACGGGTGCATATCTACCGTGCAACGCGTTGTAACCATCGGTTCGCCCACTACTGATTTTGCCATTCCGGACACCATCTGTCTGGGAGATTCGTTGCAAATGGATAATCTATCGTCATCGGGGTTCTATCAATGGGCCTTTGCTGCCGGAAACACCCCTACCATGAGTACACAGGCCGAGCCGTGGGTACATTTCAACACAGCCGGACTACAGGATATCACCCTCTCCAC
>JBFHEW010000123.1:0-6871 GCA_041583955.1 Bacteroidia bacterium
AATTCGTTGTTTTCCACGATATCCATTTCCACATTTTGCGCTTTAACCCCAACGCAACCGGGTTTTCGACACGCGTCAGTACTATACGAAAGTAGAGATGCTGTTTCTGTTAGCCCATAAACCTCATAGACCTTGATTCCTTTGCTGTCAAACCATTTCCAGACATCAGCTGCAAGAGGAGCACCACCACACGTGACGGTTTTAAGCCGGAAACCGTTGGGAGCATTGGAATCTATTTCTTCCCGTAACTTCTGAAGGAGGAAGGGAACCAATGCCACATGATGCGATTCGAACAATCCAAGGTTGGTGGAAAGTGATTTGGTAGGAGCGGAATAACAAACGGTAATGCCTTTTAACTGACAGGCGTAGTTCACTTTCCTAGCGGCACTATGACTCATTGGAAGGACACTCAAACTCCTTTGGACATGATTAAAAACGTCTGAGTTTCCAAATTCCTTGGCAGAGACAAGAATATTATGATGGCTTAGGAGAACCCCTTTTGGAGCAGAAGAACTGCCAGAGGTGAATAAGATGGCAGCGGTATCCTGCGGTTCAATAGTTCCAATACGATGGTCTAATGATGGGATTTGGTTTTCATCATAACGTAGGTCGCTTTCCTGCACCTTGCTGATGATGATATCTTTGGTTACATGACCTGTGATGGAGCGGACCCTTTTCAATTGGGTGGCGGAATCAACGACCACCATTGCAGGTTGTGTCATATCGATCACAGATGTTAAACGATCTTCGGTACAAGACACACGCAACGGAACGTGCACGGCTCCAATCTTCAGGATTGCGCACTCTACGACATTCCAAAAAGGACTGTCCTTGAGTAAACTGATTATCCGATCGCCTTTCTGAATACCCAGGCCAAGGAATCGGCATGCCAGAGATGTTGAAAGCGCTTCAACCTGTGAACCGCGCACCGATTCCAGCACGCCATTCCTGATGTGCTGAAACATGACGGAATCCCCATAGAGACCGGGGATTTCAAACAAGCGTGTTACTTCCTTATCCTTGACAGACATGAACCAGATGAGAAGCGAAGATAACAGGAAGGGTCGATGCCCCCTGTTCAAAATACGTTATTCGTTCAGCTGCCAAACGGAAACCTCTCCGGATGAATAGATGCGTTTGGAACATGGAATGTCAAGAATACCTGCTGGCTCTAGATATTTGGACCGGAACATGGGGTCTACAAAAACAAAAGAGACCTTTTCCTTTACCAGTACGCTAGGACAATCAGTAGTGCCCTTTCCCATTGTTGATGACCAAGCCTCCAGAACTCGTTTTGTTTCAGAATATTCGTCAAATCGCGTGTTCTTATAGTAAACCCGACACCCGGTCAAGCCAGCAAGCATTCTCGCTTTTTCCTCTACCACTGCGAACGTGGCACTTTGGGGCAGGTTCTCCCGGATCCATTCGAGGGCTTTCAATTCGTCCTTATGAGCAAATTCAGGATACTCCATTTGCTCAATCCTATTCAGCATTTGAGAGTAAAACTTCAGATTCGGTTGAACCGCAAAGAATAGAAGGAGACCACTTATTGACAGGGCCAAAATCTTGATTGACCGATTGGTTCCTGATTGACCGAATAACTGCTGTGTTCCGATGGCTGTGATGATAGCAAGCGGAGCGGAAAGCCCAACATGAGCCTGAACTTGAAAAGGTAAGTATGGTGGTGGAATACGAGTGATAAGAAGCACGGTGAAAACCCAAACGGCAAGCGTTGCCCAATCGTCCTTTCTGCGGTTACTGACGAGATTGATACCGACTACGATCATCGCAGGAACAGCGACCCAGAAGTTGGTAAGCAACGTCTCTATCAGGGTTGGGCCCATCACCCATCCGTCATCTTGCGCTGCGCTGTTCAGATTTGTGTACATCCAAGTGTAATATACTATCACCGGTAGGGAAAAAAGACCTGCCCAAACAACGGTCCCGATGACTGCCGATGTGGTTACCCTTTCAGTGAGCCACTTGTGGATGAGAATTGATGCTGTAATGCATATGGCAATGAGCATGGAGTATATGTATACGACCCCTAGAAGGAAGAGCAATACCCCTAAGGTCAACAGGTCCTTGCGTTGTGGAGTTGCCGTGGAAGCAACACGGATCACGCGTTCCATGTAGAACAATAGCAATGCCGTGGCTGTAGGGATATAATATTCTCCGACACAGGAGATGAAAGGGTTCATTTCTGGAGCCCAGAGTGTCCAAGAGCAAGATTCTAGAATGTTGACACAACCGTCCCAACCGGCTCCGAAGAGGAACAGACAAAGCGCTAGAATTCTAAAAGGTAGACCGGCCAAAAACAAGCCGCTCAATTTGAAGAAGCTGACCGCAAGCAGAATTGCTGCAAGCATGCGGTACAGAAAAAACGAAGTCGTGTCACTCCATTTGGTAATGTCGGACAGCAATGCAATGCCATTACCAATAGGGTTGATGAACATGGCTTTATCGGCCCTTAGGAATTTGTCCTCTCCAAACATCCTTTGTTCATCAGACATTTCTGCTGGTCCGAGGGCCAGATAATAGAACGATTCGTCTGCATAGAGCCCAACGACCCCTGTGAATGCCTTGTCTGCACTTATGGAGTCAGAACCTTTCCACATTGGAAAGGCAATTGCGCACAAAAGAACAAGCACTGCACAGAGCAATAGAATAAGCCCTTCGATATGCAGCCTTGGTGATTCTTGCATTTCTTTCAACAATGGATTTTTAGCCGTTTGTAGGGTACTTAAGTATAGAGGAAAGCCCCGAAATCGGGTAGCGAAATAAATGAGCTAACAAGTTGAAAAAGTTTGGTGGCAATATGCTGGCCAGATTTCTAAGTCGTAGTTTCAATAGCAACATGAAAATTGCCTGAGAAATAATTATTCGGGAACATATCACGCTTGCCAAAGGTTGAAACTCAGGTCGCAGAACATCAACGATCAGGATATATCGATACGAATCTGACCTGTTCCAAACTTCGTGCTCAACGGCATCAAGAAAGCAAAGGACCTCTCCATTTTTCCATTTCCGTTTTGTGTTGTTGACTCGAATGCCACATTCTTCAACCGAAGTTTCAGGCACCAGAAGCCCAAGATGCAACCGGATGATCGCGTTGGTTTCACCACAGTGTGGTTTGATCAGTGACCCTGGTGCAAGACGGGTAATCTGGCAACTGGTTATTTTATGATCATGCTTTGAAAGAAGGGATTTTATCGCAGGAAATCGGGCAAGATTCTTCCTTGCCGTTAACCCCCAAACCTTAAGTACGATCTTTTTCCAAGACCCAACAGGGAATTGTTTGTCATCAAAGGAGTCATAGTCGTTGAATGGGTTTTCGTGCGACCCATGTTGCGTCCACAGGAAGGACACCTCCTTCAGGATTTCCGGATAAAGCCTTTCCAGTTCACTACATATGGGCTCGTCCTCTTTCGGAAAGAACGCTACATCCTCACTTGAATATCGACCATCAAAGTCTGCAAACCACAGTGGAAGATTGTCAGGTTTGTCCTTAACCGTTATCATTCCCTCACATCAGGATAGAGCTGCCCTTCTCCTTGTCGAATACTCTCCGAGGCCGGCCCTTGCTCGAAAGATAACTTTGACCGGACCCATGTAAAAATGAGGTTTACAACTTGACCGGGAGTCAACTTATAGTAGTACAAAAGCCACCACATGTAATACGCACCGAAAATCATGTCAGCCACAGGACGCACGTCTTTCCTGGCGATAAACACAAGCGGCCGTTTTAGGATAGGATATTTTACAGCCAGTCCGAATATGCGTTGTAGGTTAATAACGGTATTGTGTTCCTTATTGGATTTCCAATAGCGGTCGTAAAATGATAGCCCAATGTTTGAGATTACCTTTGGGTCGATCAAACCATGTTCTACAGAGAACTTCTGCAGATCCGTACCTGGATAAGGTTGATACACATAGCAGTTTGCAAAAACAGGCTTTAACTCAATGTTCAAGTCGAGTGTTTTCAGGGCCTGCTCAAATGTCTCACCCGGTAATCCGATCATATTCAATGTGTCGAATTGAATCCCGTATTTTCTCGCAAGTGATGCGGCTTGGCGAATCTGTTCGTTGGTCACCGGTCTTTTCAGCACATCTCGTCTGTAGTCTTCATCACCGCATTCTACTGCAATGCCCAATAGACCATGATTGGTAGTGCTCAATTCCTTCACGTATTCTTCTTTGTTGAATCGCTCTACTCGAATGGCTCCACCCCACGCAAGGGTTCCGTTATTCAACTTGGAAACGCCTCTTAACACTTTGAGGGCAAGCTGCCTGTTGTTTCCGAAATGGTCTTCAACGAAATGAACGAACTCTTTGCGGTCCGATTTGGAAATACAGTGCTCAACTTCCTTTAGAATGCTTTCTGCAGAACGTTCGCGAATGAATTTTCCCTGGCCCTCAAATACTTTCTTGGCAGCAGGTATTACGCAATAGGAACACGTGTACGGGCATCCTCTGCTACCTAACATTGGAAGTATGTTCCTTCTCTTGATGCTAGGGTATTTGTAGTAGATATCCCGATCCGCAAAAGGGAGTGAATCAAGATCTTCAACCAGCCGTTGATGTGGATTCTTTAAAACGGTTCCATCTTCGTTTTTAAACCAGAATCCTTTTACATCGGTCGGTAAATGACCTGCGCTGTCAAAACCATCGCATAGCTCTTTCAAAGGAACCTCCCCTTCTCCAATACATATCGCATCAATGCAGGGCTGAGTGATTGTTTTTTCAGGATTCAGATATACGTGAACGCCTCCGAAAACGATTGGAACTCCGATCTCATTCTTTAATCGTGTTGCGCGGTCAATTGCCCAGTTGTAACTCCCGCTAAGCACAGAGAAGGCGATAATGTCCGGTTTTTGCCTGCGTACGGATTCAAGCCAGTCCTTTTCTGCAAATTCGATAATAACATCACAATCATGACCATGTTCCTTCAGGTAAGCACTCATGTACATCACCCCGAAATACTCATAAACGATGTCTTGAATGAAGAGAACCTTCGCCATTTATTGGAGTTTAAGAGGGGTTTGCGCTCGGATCAGCGAACGCTTGTTGATTCAAATATAACCCATTATCGAACCGTTGGGGACAGAAACGGTCAAGATTGTCCGCTGATAGCCGAACAGATGGCTTCTGAAAGAGGTTCGGTGGCCGGAGGGAAAACATGTGTTAATAAACCATGCTCATCGACCAGGTACTTTTGAAAGTTCCATTCAACAACAGAATCCTGGAACAGATTCTGATCCTTTGAGGTAAGGAAAGCATATAACGGGTGAATCGGTTCTGATCTGATGTTAACCTTTTCTGACAGCATGAACGTGATTCCATATTCGGTAGAGCAGAACTGGCTGATCTGTTCTGGATTACCTGGTTCCTGACCAGCGAAGTCGTTGCATGGAATTCCAATGACCTCCAATTTGTCTTGGAATCTCTCGTATAGTTTCTGAAGCTGCTCATACTGCGGAGTCAGGCCACACTCTGAAGCAACATTCACTATCAACAATTTCTTTCCCTTGAATCGGCTCAGTGAAAAAGGCTCTCCTTCCAGAGATTTCAAATTGATGGTGTGAACAGAGTTTTTGGGGGTACTGTCAGACTTGAATAAGAAGCGAAGAAGATTGCGGAGTTTCATTTGAATACAGGTTTTCCGAATGCCATACGGCCAAAAACATTTACTGATTGCCATAGAAAACGAGGGTCTCTTAACAAATGGACGTAGTTCCAAACCACCCTGATCGAGAGGTAATATCGCAGGTAGGCCAAGCGGTACATCCGATTCATTTCAGATTCTGAAACGGTTCTTGGCACGTAAACCGGATGCTCAATTTCGCCTTTCATGTAGCGAACCCAAACATCTCTTTCGAACGCACCTTCTTTGACCCCAAGTTCATACACCTCGACATCGGGCATTGGTATCATTCTCGTGAACATAGCATTGAAGGGCCTAAGACGGGAGGCAAAGCCGATGGTTTTTTGCATGTCACTTAAGGTCTCTTCGGGATGACCGAAAATGAAGTTGGCCATTGTCTTGACCTTATGTTTGCGACAAAGATCGAATGCTTTGATGAATTGAAGGTCTGTGATCTTCTTTCCGGTTCGGAATCTAACGTGCTCTGCACCAGCTTCAACACCAAATGTGATCTTCTTGCATCCGGCCTCTTTCATTTTCAGTAAAAGCTCTTCGTCAATCAGGTCGGCCCGCGTCTCGCAACCCCAGTCGAAGCGAATTCCAGAATCGATAATGGCCTGGCACATCGACAACGTTCGTTTGCGATGCACGGTAAATGTGAGGTCCATGAACTCGACCCATTCCACGCCACATTCATTCACCAAAAGGTTCAAGTGCTGAATGACCCTTTCGTTGCTCAGATAACGGAAGTCCATTTGGGTAGGGTTCGCACAGAAATTACAGTTATACGGGCAGCCACGGGTCGTGAAAAGCTGCATGTAACGTTTATTCGTGCTTGCGGAGTAATAGCTTTCTACAGATAGTAGGTCGTATGCAGGCAGTGGCAGATCATTGAGTTCTGCGATAGTTGCCGGTCCATTATCCTTTAATATCCCGTGTCTATAGCTCACCAGGCCAGGTGTCGAGGGGTCGATCGGCTGTCCGTGTAAAACGTGCGTGCAGAGTTCCAGAAATGCAAACTCTGTATCGCCCCGAAGCCCCCAAGGAATATCCATCGCAACGAGAATGGAAGGGTCGGCATTCACATGGTAACCCTCTAAGACCAGCGCGATTTTCGGGAAGTTCTTCTTGATCGCACAGATCAATTCATATGCTTGCGGGAGTGTGGATGGAAAAGCCCCAATGCATATGATCTTCGGCTCTATTTCAGCGATGACCTGAATGATA
>JBFHEW010000124.1:0-6845 GCA_041583955.1 Bacteroidia bacterium
GAGATCGCCCCGCGTCCGCACAACAGCGGCCATCAGAGCATTGAAGGCAATTACACTTCGCAGTTCATGCAACATGTGCGGGCCATTCTTGACATCAGCCTTGGAAACACGGAAATAGTGAAACCTTCGGTCATGGTGAATCTATTGGGCGAAGCCGGTTTCACGGGCGAAGCAACGTACGAAGGGCTGGAAGATGTGCTTGCCATGAAAGGTGTGAATGTGCATCTTTACGGGAAGCGTTTTACAAAGCCTTTCCGCAAGATGGGACATGTGACTGTCATTGCCGAAACCCTGAGTGAAGCGAAAAGCACCGCTAAAAAAGTGCAACAGACCTTGAAGGTCAAGGCGTAGTCAATAGAGATCACAGAGTTGATGAAGGTCAACTCTTACATCATGCTGAAACACATTCAGCAGATTAAAAATAAAAATACCGGACCCCGAAACAGGTTCGGAGTTACTAAACAGCATAGAAAATGAGCAAGGCACAAGTAGGCATCATCATGGGCAGCAGTTCAGACCTTAAGGTAATGAAGGATGCTGCCGATGTTCTGAAGGAATTGGGTATTGAGTTTGAAATGACGGTTGTTTCTGCTCATCGCACCCCTGAACTCATGTTCGAGTACGCAAAAAGTGCCGCAGACCGTGGTCTTAAGGTGATCATTGCAGGCGCTGGTGGCGCAGCACATCTTCCGGGCATGGTGGCCTCCCTTACGCCACTTCCGGTGGTAGGAGTGCCGGTTAAAAGTTCCAACTCCATTGATGGATGGGACAGCATCCTTTCCATTCTTCAAATGCCCAATGGTGTTCCGGTAGCAACCGTGGCCCTCAATGCCGCTAAGAATGCAGGGATCCTTGCCGCCCAGATCATCGGGTCGTCAGATAAGGACGTGTTGCAACGCATGGTTGCATACAAGGAAGCAATGAAGACCAAGGTGATGGACGGAAAGGTGGAGGTTGAAAGCTACCGTGCTTAAGTCAGGCATAACGTCTCACATTGATCAATAGTCGTAAATTCGACAGGTTCAAGTTGCTGTATGAAACGACTTCTATTCGCTGTTCTGTTCTTCTGTTTTTCGGTCGGTGCCAATGCTCAAACCAGTGATTTTCCTATTGGAGCACGTGCCGCTGGAATGGCAAATGCCAGCGTGGCCCTCACAGATATCTGGGCGGTGCACCACAATCAGGCGGCTTTGGTGGGGCTTGAGCAGGCTGGAGTTGCCGCCTATTATGAGAATCGGTTTCTTGTTTCCAACCTGAATCTGCAAGGAGCCGCGGCCGTGCTGCCAACACCAAAGGTGGGGGTTTTCGGTCTCAGCTATGCCCGCTTCGGGAACAAACTTTACAACCAGAGCAGGGTGGGATTGGCGTACGGCAAGAAACTGTTCAAGTTCCTTTCGGTTGGCCTGCAGTTGAGTTATCTGAACACCACCATTGCAGAAAATTATGGAAGTAGGCACAATTTCATTGCCGAGATCGGTCTGCTTTCGCAGGTAACACCCAAGTTCAGGGTCGGTTTCCACGCATTCAATCTTACCCGTACCAAGTTGGCAGATGGTTACGATGAGCGGGTACCGATGAATTTCAGATTAGGGGCTCAGTATGATTTTTCCAAAAAGGTGAAAGTGGCCGTAGAGGCAGAAAAGGACCTCGAACTTCCTGCGGTCTTCAAGGCCGGGGTCGAATACTTTCCGGCAGATATTTTCGCTATTCGGGTCGGTGTTGGCACGGCACCGTTCCATGCCGATTTCGGCCTTGGTCTCAGGTTACGGTTCCTGCATTTCGATATTGCGGGGTCTGTGCATCCGGTGCTCGGCTTCTCGCCTAAGGCCTCATTGTCCTATCGGTTCAATGTGTTCACCAAAAAATGAAGCGCTGCGGTAGCTATCTGTTCACTGTAATGCTCCTGTTCGGGAGCTTTTTTGCCTTTGCGCAGAAAGAAGCGGATCAGGAAAGTCTCATCCAACGCAGAATTGAGACCATTGCAGAGCAGTTGGGCGAAGGCGATGAGAGCGAAGACTTCAACACGCTGCTCGATGAGTTGCTTTATTTCTCGGAGCACCCCGTCAACATAAACAACACCACCGCAAGCGAGTTGGCGCAATTACCCATGTTGGATGATATTGCCATAGCCAACCTCATGAGCCACATCAGCGCCAACGGAAAGCTGCTCAACATTTACGAGTTGCAGGGAGTCAATGGATTCACCGTGCCGCTTATCCGTCAATTGGAGCCGTTCATAAAGGTTTCCGATGATCCGGATGCCACCACTTTTTCATTCAAGGAAATGATGAAGGAAGGCACCCACGAACTGGTGCTCCGCTATCAGCAGGTACTCAACCAGCAGGAAGGCTATAAGGATATTGAGGACAGCGTGCTGGCGGCAAGTCCGAACAAACGCTACTTGGGCGACCCGCAGAAATACTACGCACGGTACCGTTTCAAGTATTCGAACAAGGTGAGTTGGGGCCTTACCATGGAAAAAGACGCTGGCGAGGAGTTTTTCAAAGGAAGCATGAAACAAGGCTTCGATTTCTATTCGGGACATCTCTTCGTATCGAACATGGGTGTTTTGAAGGCCGCTGCTCTAGGCGATTTTCAAGCCCAGTTCGGTCAAGGGCTGGTCTTTTGGAGCGGGTTGGCGTTCGGAAAATCATCAGATGGTGTAAGCATCAAACGGAACGCTCAAGGACTTAAACCGTACACGTCCGTAGATGAGAATCGGTTCTTACGTGGAGGTGGCACTACCCTCAGATTCGGAAAAGTGGAGGTAACGGCCTTCGGATCCTATAAACTGATGGATGCCAATGTTTCCACCACTACCGACACGCTTACGGAGCAGGAAGAGTCCGTCAGTTCCATCTTCAGCAGTGGGTTTCACAGAACACCGGGCGAGCTGCAGGACAGACAATCCATTGCAGAGGCCGTTTATGGAGGGAACGTGAGCTACAAAGGAAAAAGGCTTTCTGTGGGGGTCACCGCTGTGGGCTACCAGTTCTCGAAGAAGATTCAACGCAGTGCCGACCTCTCCAATTTCTACGAATTCGCGGGTAAGCAGAACAGCAATTACGGCTTAGACTACAGCTACATCTTTAAGAATTTCCACTTCTTCGGAGAGTTTGCGCTGAGCCAGAACCTTGGTTTTGCTACCGTCAATGGTGTTTTCATGACCATCGATCCGCGGGTAACGGTAACGGCCATGGTGCGTCACCTTCAGCCCAAATATCAGGCACTCTATGCCAATGCCGTCACCGAGAATTCGCGGATGAACAATGAGACCGGCTATTACATCGGGTTCAACATCAACCCGTTCAAGCACTGGTTTCTCAATGGCTTCTTCGATGTTTTCAGGTTCCCTTGGTCGAGGTATCAGGTCAATGGTCCATCATTCGGTTACGAGACCATCGGTCAGCTAAGCTATCGCCCATCCAAGGACCTCGAGGTCTCTTTCCGGTTCAGACAGAAGAACAGACAGATAACCGAATCATCGGCCTACAGCGAAGCACCCATCCGAGGCCTCGAAGACGAGAAACGCACCTATTATCGCTTCAATCTCAGCTATAATCTGAGCAAATCCGTTACGCTCCGAAGCCGCATCGAATATTCCCGATACAGGCGAGGAGATAGAGAGGTCGAACAAGGATTCATCGTCTATCAGGACTTCAATTTCAAGCCACTCAGCTTCCCGCTTTCGTTCAGCGCCAGACTTGCCTACTTCGACACGGAAACCTACAATGCCCGGATCTACGTGTATGAAAGCGATGTGCTTTATGCCTATTCGTTCCCGGCCTACTACTACCGTGGCATGAAGGCATACCTCACGTTGCGATACGACATTCACAGGAACATCGATGCATGGGTGCGGGTAGCCAATCTGTTCTACAGCAATCGCGATCAGGTCGGGTCGGGGCTCGAGGCAATAGACGGTAAAAGCCGAACCGACATCAAAGTGCAACTCAGATTCAAGTTCTGATAGAGGGCGTGTCCCCGATGAAAGATCGGGGCCGGGCTGTCCGCTGTATCTTTTCTTCGTTCCTCAGAAAAGGATGCCGCTCCCATCCCTCACGCAGCACGATCTGCCCATGCGTCACAGACAGTTCTAAGGCGTTACCATCAAAAAACCATCCAATGGCAGCAAATACAAGACCGGCAAGTCTATTTTTGCGGTCATGAAAACAATGGACTCCTTTTCGTTTGCGGGCAAAAAAGCACTCATCCGCGTAGATTTCAACGTGCCGCTCGATGCAGATTTCAACATTACGGACGATACACGTATCCGTGCGGCACTACCGACCATCAAAAAGATATTGAACGATGGAGGAGCGGTGATCCTGATGAGTCATCTCGGAAGACCCAAGAACGGACCGGAGAACAAGTTCTCTCTCAAACATCTCGTTGATCATCTCTCGGCACTGATCGGTGTGGAAGTGAAATTTGCCTCCGATTGCGTGGGGCAGGTTGCGATCTCCGCAGCCGACTCGCTTAAAATGGGAGAGGTGCTGCTGTTGGAGAATCTACGTTTCCATGCGCAGGAAGAAGCAGGCGACCGCACATTCTCCAAACAACTTTCGCAGTTGGGCGATGTGTACGTGAATGATGCGTTCGGAACCGCTCACCGCGCGCACGCATCCACCACCGTTGTGGCCGATTTCTTTCCGGAAGACAAGCTTTTCGGGTACCTCTTGGCCCGTGAGATCGAAAGCGTGGACCGCGTACTCAACAACTCCGAACGACCCGTTACAGCAGTCATGGGCGGGGCAAAGGTCTCATCCAAGATCTCCATCATTACCAACCTGATCAACAGCGTTGACCACATCATTATCGGTGGAGGAATGAGTTACACCTTCGCCAAGGCAATGGGCGGAACAGTAGGCAATTCGTTGGTGGAGGACGACTATCTGGAAACCGCCAAGAAGATCCTTTCGGATGCAGCAACCAAAGGAGTCAGGATCCATTTGCCCGAAGACACCATTGCAGGCGATGCATTCAATGATGCCGCCAACAAACAGACCTGCGCTACCAACGCGATCCCGGATGGATGGATGGGGTTGGATATCGGACCGAAGACAGAAGCAGCCTATGATGCTGTTCTGCAATCTTCCAAGACGATTCTGTGGAACGGGCCAATGGGAGTGTTTGAAATGGAATCGTTTCAGCACGGAACCAAGGCAGTGGCACTGTCCATTGCAAAAGCCACTGGAAATGGATCCTTCTCCCTTGTTGGAGGGGGCGATTCTGTGGCAGCGATCAACAAGTTCGAACTGGCCGATAAGGTGAGCTATGTTTCTACAGGTGGAGGCGCGCTTTTGGAATACATGGAAGGAACCGAATTGCCGGGCATCAAGGCTATTCGGGGATAATTATCTTCGGGAAAAATCCTGTCTTATCAAGCATCTTCCGCATTTAGACATTCTTCGTGCCTACGCTGTGCTGTCGGTTCTACTAGGACATTGGACACCGGTCGGAACCTTAGTGCATATGATATTCAATGCAAAGGCCGGTGTTACGGTCTTTTTTGTTTTGAGTGGGTTTCTGATCTCCAGGATCCTGTTCAATGAAAGGGTCAAGGAATCAGCCACAGGAAAGGTCTTGAGTTCATTCTACGCAAGAAGGGCGCTCCGTATTTTTCCTATTTACTACCTCACGTTGTTCGTTGTTTTGGGATTCGGATTATCGTCCAATACTGGTTGGTCTTACGCTTTCTATTTCCAAAACATACAGTTTGCTATCAATAACGGTTTTGATGGGGTTAATGGTCACCTTTGGTCCCTTGCGGTGGAAGAACAATTCTACCTTTTTTGGCCGTTGATAATGTTGCTGACGCCAAAGAAATACCTGCTTCAGGTAATTGTCATTGCCATCGCCCTAGGCCCCATTTCCCGGATACTGGGTATGGAATGGTTCCTTTATCTTGGCAAAGACCAAGAGTTGATCCACGTGCTAACCCCCACTACCCTTGACTCTTTCGGTATCGGGGCGCTGCTTGCGTACTACGAAACGTTCCGCCACGGGTCGTACTGCAAATTCACCCGTTCATTTGCCCCTGCGTTGATCGGAATTGTCGGTTTCATCCTTTATGTGACGTTCAGACATTTTCAAGAAGGCGTACTGGACGACATCTTCCATCGTACGGTCATTTCAATGTGGTGTGTTTTCCTGATACCATTGAATTACAGCTTCAATGTGAACAGATATTCAGCAACAGCCATTTTCAAGGCTTTGGTTCACATTGGTAAAGTGAGCTACGGGATCTATTTGTTTCATCCGTATGTGAAGGTGTGGTTTGATTGGTTCAGAATCATGTTGATGGAACATGTTCAGAGTGAGATGGTGGCCAGCATCATCAATGCTTCATTCGGGAATAAGATCCAGTTTTTGCTCCTGACCGTTATGACCATTGCACTTTCTACCATCAGCTGGAAGCTGATAGAGGCACCCATCAATGGGCTGAAACGTCTTGTTCCGTATTCCTGAATTATTCGGGTATAAACTCGCGCAGCGTTTCTTTCGCCTTTTCGAATTTTCTGTTCGACTTGTCAAACAGATTATCCCGGTTCAATTCGTCCAACACCGGAAGAATGAATGGCGCAACCTTTCCTACAGGCTCATAGAGCAATGACCCACGGGCTGTTTCGCTGTTGTTGAAACGGTCAAGCAGCTGCGCCCGATTGAAAAGTAGGATGACCGTACTTAGAAGAAACGCCATACGTAGTATTCCGAATAATGCACCGGAAATCTTGTTCAGCCAGCTTAGGGCCATGGCATTTGCCAGCCCTTGAACAGCCTTGGCAAAAAGATGCACCAATATCACTACCACCAGCAGAATGATCCCGAATGCGATGATCGGC
>JBFHEW010000125.1:0-6845 GCA_041583955.1 Bacteroidia bacterium
GCTTATATTTCACTTCAGATGAAGTTACCTCAGTAATCTTCACATCCGTTTCATCTCCATTAAGAAAGAAGAGTCGGTCTTGACCAAAAGATTGCGAGATGGTGAAGATCGTGATGGCAAATAGTAAAAATGCGTTTTTCATTTTGTGGTTTTATGAAGAGTGATCAATCGACTCCGAATGCATAGAACTTATGCATCACGTAAAAGGCGTACTCGTTTGGACCAATTGGGTCTTTAGGAATCACTTCGTACACACCATCGGCAAGGCGATTTATTTCTAACCTGATATTGTTTTCGGTTACCTGTTCCGAGCTTGCACCGCCCCAAGAGCCAGTGGTTTTCATGGATGGCATGTGGCGGTCTTTAGCTGGGTCGCGTCTGCTTCTTTGAAGAAGGTCGAAACGCACGAGTTTTACATAGTCCAATGGATCAAGACCTGGCGCAATTTTTACCACAAAGCTGAATCCACCATTGCCGTTCAGGCGAACGTTGGAGCGGTCTCCTTTCATCATCCAAGAAGAACTGCTGCTTGCATAAAATGGCGCTGCCACAGTGGAGGTTTTTATCTCCGGTGTGCCTTTCTCCAATTGAACGATCTGTCCGCTTGCCCTATCAATAACGTATGGCTGATTATTGAAGTAGTTTCCGTCTTGCCCGAATGCCTCAGCATTGAAACCATTGGGACCTGTTGCTGGAGGAGATGAGGTATTGGTAGCAGAAGCAGCACCTGCTGCAGGTGCCGCACTGGGGGCAGAAGCTCCACCCGGTCTGGTCATGACCTCACTCTGTCCGTTGGCGTATTTTACCTTGAAAACCTTGTTGCGCTCGACTACAAATACTGGACCTTCCAGGTTATCCATCCGTTTGTACTTCAGTTCAGTAGAGGAGATTTCGGTGAGCTTGGCTTCTATTTCATCTCCCGTAAAAAGGTAGATGATGTCTTGGGAATTCGCACCGAATGGTGCAAGGAACAATGCGAGAAATAAGTTGAATAAAAGGGGTCTCATGGTATTCTGTTTAGCGTTTTTCAAACGTGTATCCTTGAAGTGCAATGACCTGTGTCTCACTGCTTACAATGGACGTTTCCGTAGCGGGATGAATGCCTGAGTTGGAACTGGTGCCCTCGCTGCAGATGAACTGAGCGGTGCTTTGGTTGTCGTATGTCACGGTGAGGATGCCGGCCTTTTCATCAACAGACCAGTGGAATGGCAAAACGTTGATGCACGAGTAACCTACAACACAATCGTCAAAGACACTTAGCGTACCCGAACCATCAGAACGGAATAGTACAAAACCGAATTCGTGGCAATGATCGGTCAGATCCCATGATCCGGTCATGTGGTCTTTGATGGCGTCTTTGTTCGGAATACAGCCTATTTGAACCATGGTCAGTACGGAAAATAGGACAGGCAACAGTCTTTGCATGATAAGTCGTTCGGTTTCATTGGAGTATTGGGCTCGCAAGGTTTTAAGTTGCATTGATCGAAACAATGGCCCTTTCGGGTCATATTTGTTCTGAAAAGAGCATCTTTGGGCGCAGAATGCCTCACTCGAAATCATACAACGTGAAAACTGTTTTCGTTTGCGATGATCACGCCTTGTTCAGAGATGGGGAGGTTGCGTTTTTGGAGAGATACTCTGATGAGTTTTCGCTGGTAGGTGTGGCGTCAGATGGTGTAGAGGCCCTTTCGGGTATTACGGCCACCGAACCCGATATTGTTTTACTTGACCTCAATATTCCCCTGAAAAACGGAATGGAAGTGCTGCGCGAGCTGCGTAGAACAGGGAGTCTGCCATTGGTTATCGTGATGACCAGTTATAACGACAGGACCCTCTTGCGCAAGGCAAAGGCTGCTGGTGCAAATGCGTATCTTCTTAAAGATTCGAGTTACGACCTGCTTCTTGAAACGATCCGTAACGTGAAAGAAGGCATGTTCTTGAATAACGGAGAAGTTTCGGATGCCGAAGAGCTTTCGGAGGCAGATAAATTCAAACAACTCATTCGCCTTACAGAACGGGAACAGGAACTTGTCCGGGAGATCATCAAGGGTGTCTCAACGCCTCAAATAGCCGAACGACTATTCATATCAGAGAATACGGTGAAGAATCACCGCAAGAACATCTACAGAAAATTGAGCGTTTCCACGGTTCAGGAACTGATTCTCTGCTGCAAAGACCATGGCCTTTTGGATTAGGACCTTCCTGCTAGCAGTGCTGCCTGTAGCCTTATCAGCTCAGAGTCTCGTGCTGGAATCTTCCGATATTCCGAGTTGGAATGCGGTGCCGTTGGCGGTCTCCATCAGCACGCCCGACTCCATTTCTCCTGAGCAGGCATTGGCTCAATTCGAAACCGCTGATCTGATCAAAGGGAATACAACATTCGGTTTCTCGCAGGATTTCTTCTGGATACGTGTTCCGGTCTGTAGAGGATCGGAGGATGCAGAGACTTTCGTGTTGGAGGTGGATAACCCTCACATCGACCTCATTCAATGTTGGTCGGTCGCAGATTCGGGCATTAGACCTTTAGGGATAAGTGGCGATAGGATTCCGTTTGCCGATCGCACCATCGATAACCGCAGGAACCTTTTCAAGTTCAGGTTTGAGGGGTCATCGTGCCTGACTCTTCTGCTGATGGTGGATAAACGGAACGCTGCTGTGACCGTTCCGCTGCGGGTATACTCGGAAGAAGCGTTTCAGTATTCAGAGATACGCCAAACCTTGATCTATGGCTTCTACTTCGGTATGTTGCTGCTCATTCTGTTGTATTCCATTCTCATTTCCGTAAATCAGCGTAAGGCCACCTACCTATGGTATGCAGTTTACGTTTTCTTTTTGGCGTTATACCTGTTCGTATATATCGGCTACGGTTTCCAGTTGCTCTATCCAACTTCTGCTACGCTTAATAATTACGCGCGACTGGTGCTTGTGATTCTCATTCTGGCAAGCCAGATACGCTTTACGCAGTTCTTCCTTCAATTACCAGTGCATACACCCAAGCTGAACCGGGCTTTCAGCGGATTGGCGCTGGTCGGTGTGCTTATCATTCTGTGGTGGTTGGTTTTTCCCGGCCTTTTCACCACCTATACTGTTTGGGTCATCAATATGGTTTACGTGCTAATGGGCATTGCCGTTGTCATGCTCATCGTTGCGCTTACCAAGACTTTCCGCAAACAGCGGTCAACCGTTGTATTCTATGCGGTGGCGTTCAGCATGAATATCATCGCACTGTTGTTGGTGGTGGCCGAAGAATACGGCTTGGTCGAACTGAGTGGCTGGCCGCTGAGTCCCATGTTCCTCGGTTCTTTTTTCGAGATCATGATCTTTTCTGTGGGACTCAGTTACCGTAGCAGGCTGATATCGGATGACCGCGACCGTTTACTCGGTTCCATACAGGCATTGAAACGCGAAGCGATGAGTGCTTATGTGAACGGGGTGGAGCAGGAGAAGAAACGAGTGGCCAGCGAGTTGCACGATGACATTGCAAGCCGACTCTCACTCCTAAAACGGGCTGCCGAAACCGAAGATGCCGAAGCGCAATTGCCAGATGTTCTGACCCAGGTTATTGAGCGTGTAAGACAGATATCCTACAGCCTGAATCCTGTAGCTCTCGATGAAGACACGTTTTCCGAGCAGGTTCGGAAGTTGGTTGCAGAGTATCGTGCTACCGGCATGGATGTTTCGCTGCAAGCATTCGACCTGCCTGAAAGCATACCGAAACAGTTGAGCTTGGAGCTTTTCCGTATTCTGCAAGAGGCGTTACAGAATGTTCAGAAGTATGCTTCTGCCACCCGGGTTGATGTGCAGCTATTCAAACACGATGGCGAACTGACATTGGCCATAGAGGACAACGGCAAAGGGTTCGATCAGGAGACCACCGAAACCGGAATGGGAATACGCAACATGCGAAGTAGAGCAGAGCTTTGTGGAGGTTCGTTCGACATCTCATCCGCACCATCCAAAGGAACCAGTATCATGGTGTCTGTTCCGTTGGTTGATAATTGAACTGATCATGTAGTCAGCGTATAGAGGTTTTGTTTGAAAAGTTGGGCTCACCATAGTTAACCGCAAAAGGTGCAAGGACACATGGAGTTCAAAGAAATCCAATGTACCATTTTAAGTGAGGTATGTTCCTGCAGATCGTGAGAGATTTCCTACTCACATACTTCTTTTTTTTTGAAGATTGATCATGAGGTTTCTCTGAGGCCAGTGATCTCCTGGTATTCACAAAGAATATTCAACTACCCTGTGCGTTCTGCATGTAGTCTTCGCTTCTATGCGGTTACGCTAAATGGTTTCAGAGTGTATCCACACCCGGTCCGGCCAGGCTTCTGCCGGTTCATATCCAAGGAATCTCACCTGACTTTCCAATGCGCAATGATCGCTCGGACTTGCCTTCGCTTCGCAGATGATCTTGTAATGTTTCCCCTTCGGGACATAGAACGACACCATCAACAGATGAAGATTAACGGTCAATCCGTTCATCACCGTGACTTCTTTCGGTAATGCGCCCACAACCTGACTCAGTGGTTCTGGGAAAACATCCTGATAGCTGAACCATGGTGTTTTGGCGTGAAAATGCCCTTCCACAGCGAACTCGGCCCAATCGTCCAATTCCTGATTGACGAATTCCTTGGCCGTTTTCGGTTCCAGACCTAACGAATTACCACAGAAATAGGTGGCCGGTTTTCCATTCAGTTTAGGATGATGGAATCTACTGCGGTGATCTTTCAATGGGTTGTCCGCATCCAACCGCTGGGCCAATGGCTTTGAATGCTAGAGCTGCTTGTTCCGAATACAATTTGGCTGGATCATCTCACTCTAGCGAGGAATTGTTCGTCTGATAGGTCAACCTCTCAAATTGGGGGTCAGATCGGTTCTGGTTCGCCAAAAGTCCTCTTCACCCATTTCTCAATTTCCACCGCCCACATTACAATGCTCGATAAGCCTAAGCAGATGGCCAGTTCATACATGGTCAGGGCCTGTGTTCTGAATATATCTTGAAAGAAGGGAAGGTAGATGACCATGAGTTGAAGGAGGAGGGTTATGAACACTGCAACCAACAACTGAATGTTGCTGAAAAACCCTTTTTGGAAGAGCGCTCTTCGGTCGCTACGGATTGCCAGAGCATGCCCCATCTGCGAAAGACTGAGCACTGTGAATACCATTGTTTGCCATTTGCTATTGCCAGCGTTCAGTGCCCATGCCTCTACAGAAATACTTACCACGGCCATAAGCAGTCCTACCCAAGCGATGTGATATCCGATACCTCCTGCAAAAATGCTTTCGCTGGGCTTTCGAGGTTTCCGTTTCAGAATATTGCTTTCTGCCGGTTCGGCCGCCATTGCAAGACCGGGCAGACCATCGGTCACCAGATTTATCCAAAGGATGTGAATGGGAAGCAAAGGAATAGGCATACCCAGAAGTGGGGCCAAAAAAATGGTCCAAAGCTCACCGCTATTGCACGTCATCACGTACTTCACGAATTTCCTGATGTTGTCGTATATGCGTCTTCCTTCCCTTACAGCCTTCATTATGGTGGCGAAATTGTCATCGAGTAGGATCAGGTGCGCTGCTTCCTTCGAAACATCCGTTCCTGTGATACCCATTGCCACGCCAATGTTTGCTCGTTTTAAGGCGGGAGCATCATTTACTCCATCGCCCGTCATGGCCACAAAATGTCCTTTTTCTTGAAGCGCCATCACGATCTGAAGCTTCTGCTCGGGAGAAACCCGTGCGTAGACCTTGATGTACTCTAGTTCTTTGGTGTATTCCGCTTCCGACATGGCAGCGAGTTCCAGCCCGTTGATCACGAGGTCGGAATCCGAACGGATGATGCCGGTTTCTCTGGCAATTGTTCTGGCAGTTTCGGGGTGATCGCCCGTTATCATGACCGGTGTAATACCAGCGTCATGGCATTCGGAAATGGCCTGTTTCGCTTCTTCCCTTGGTGGGTCCATCATGGCCGCCAACCCCACCAGTTGCATTTCTTTTTCAATATCCGTTTGGTCCAGATGATCCGGAACGGAGCTCAGTAATTTAATGGCATAAGCGAGCACTCTTTTTCCTGATCGGGCAAACTCCAAAGCCGCTTGTGAAGCCTTGTCGAGGTTTTCGCCAACGCAAACAGCGTTTACCGACTCTGATGCACCTTTCGTAATGGCAACATATTGACCTCCGAATGAATGGATCGTGGTCATGCGTTTTCGGTTGGAGTCGAATGGGATTTCCGCAACGCGGATGTTGCTGTCCGATGTAAGGTCGGCCGCTTGCAAATGATCGATGGCGTGTTGGTACAAGGCCACTTCTGTTGGGTCGCCAGTAAGACCATTATTCTCACTCATCAGAACATTCTGATTCAACAGCATGCAGTACAGTAGCGATTTTTCTTGAGAAAGGTCAGGTATGAATGCAGGGCCAGAAGGAATCCAGGTGTCCGTTACCACCATTCTGTTCTGTGTGATGGTTCCTGTTTTATCAGAACAGATATAGTTCACCGAGCCCAGTGTTTCAACGGCCGGAAGTTTCCGTATCAAGGCATTTTTTTTCACCATTCTTCTGGCGCCAAGTGCCAGCGCGATGGTGACGACTGCTGGCAAGGATTCTGGAATGGCTGCCACAGCAACGGAGATGGCAGTCAGCAGCATGATGAACGGGTCTTCTCCTCTGAGCAGGCCTACCAGATACAGGACTACACAGATAAGGATGACCAGGACCGAAAGTTTGCGCCCGAAATCTGCCAGTCGATTCTGCAATGGGGTTTTTACCCGGTCATTCTGGAGCAATTTGGCTATCCTGCCCATTTCGGTGTTCATCCCGATGGCGACTACGATTCCTTCTCCTCTTCC
>JBFHEW010000126.1:0-6833 GCA_041583955.1 Bacteroidia bacterium
CTGGTTCCGACTTTCAACGACAAGAACGACCGTTCAGCGCTGAACATCATAGCCGACTGCTTTCCAGATAGGGATGTGATCGGCATTGCAGCCACGGATCTGATCTGGGGTTTCGGTACACTGCATTGTCTCAGTCAGCAGATCCCTGCGTAATGATCGCATGCTTCCAATGAAGCTAAGTTGATAATTTAGCAGCATGGTGCAGCCCGTTTCCATCCCGGAATTAGCAAAAGCAGTGCTGGCAGGTGACCGGGTGGCACTGGGTCAGGCCATTACACTGGTAGAAAGTACGCGTGAAGAACAGATTGAGAAAGCCGCGGAGCTGATTGCGCTGTGTGCGGAACGTGCGGGAAACAGCCAGCGGATAGGTATTACTGGCGTTCCAGGAGTTGGTAAAAGCACATTCATCGATGTTTTCGGCTCCATGTTGACGGCATCGGGTAGGAGAGTGGCTGTGCTGGCGGTCGATCCGAGCAGCGGCAAAACGCGCGGAAGTATACTGGGCGACAAGACGAGGATGGAAAGGCTAAGTGCCGATCCGAACGCATTCATTCGTCCAACGCCCTCCAGTGGCTCGCTGGGAGGCGTAGCACGCAAAACCCGCGAAACCATTCTTCTTTGCGAAGCTGCCGGATTCAACTCCATTCTGGTTGAGACGGTCGGGGTCGGCCAGAGTGAGACCACCGTACATTCCATGGTTGATATGTTTGTTTTGCTGGTGCTTGCCAATGCAGGTGACGAGTTGCAAGGAATTAAGCGCGGTATCATGGAAATGGCCGACATGATCGTGATCAACAAGGATGACGGTCAGAACGCGGGTTATACCAAGTTGGCCAAGGCATCATACCAGCAGGCGTTGCACTTGTTTCCTCCAAAGGAAAGTGGTTGGACCGTTCCGGTCTTATCCTGTTCATCGGTCAACGGAACCGGAATGGACGCGATCGTAGCATCAACAGAAAGTTATTTCAACCACATCACGGTCAACGGATTCAAGGACACCCAACGCGCAGAACAGAACGGGCTTCTCTTCCAGCAGGCCATTCATGATGAGTTCGATCATCTACTCAAGGCCGAACCTTCGCTTCAAACCAGTTTACAAGCCCTGGCCATGCAGGTTAAGGACGGAAAGATCAGTCCGTTCTTTGCCGCCAAGCAGTTCATGAAAAAGTGGAATTACAATAGCTGACGGGCCTCTGCCTTCAAGGTCTCAATGGCATCTGCTGTTGGCGAAACCCCGGCTTTGCCTAAGATGTCAAACACCGCGGAGCTCAATTGAACCGCAGAATCGTTGTCTCCAACATTCTTGGAGGCAAGTTCTATCAATTGATTCACAGCGTTCCGACTTTCGATCAATTTATTCCAAGCATCCGAAGACACGTAGATCTGTTGTGTGAGGTTGTGCTCAAATTCTTCGCGCACCGTACGCTGCAGCTCGCGCTTGAAGATGGAAGCCGACATGGCTGGTCGATGCACCCTCGGTATCATCTGATTGGGTTCGATACGCTCCAGAAAAAGGATCAATCGTTCATAGGCCTGAAGACGCGTTGTAAGCATTCCGGCATTCGGAGCGGCTGCTGGCTTCGCATTGGCTTTTGCCTGTATCAGTGCCAATTGCCGTTGTTCTTCTAAGAATTTCTTCAGTAGAAAGTATGCGGTGGCAAACACGATACCCGATGGAACCGTGTACTTCAGAATTTCGAGTATCACAGCAATGACTTCGTTCATGACATCAATTTTGGGGTGAAATTAGTTTTTCAACTCACTTGACCGATCAGTTATTGTGTTGAATTGTATTGATAACCTCTCGGTTGCATCCCCTAAAAAACCTCGACACTTACATTAGCTTTGCCGAAAATTTCAGCATATGGATCAGCATCTTTCTCAACGCATCAAAAAACTAAGTGAATCTCAGACCATTGCCATGGCACGCAGAAGTCGTGAATTACAGGCAGAAGGTATTGACGTTATTTCATTGAGTTTGGGAGAGCCCGATATGAACGCTCCTGATCACGTGAAAGATGCCGCCATACAGGCAGTGAAGGACGATTGGAGTCATTACCCTCCTGTGGCCGGATACCCGGAGCTTCGTAAGGCAATTGCCGATAAGTTCAAGCGGCAGAATGGCCTCACCTATACACCTGATCAGATCCTCGTATCAACCGGGGCAAAGCAATCGCTTGCCAATGTGGTGCTCAGTCTGGTCAATCCGGGCGATGAGGTCATTATCCTCGCGCCATATTGGGTAAGCTATTTGGAGTTGGTGAAACTGGCTGGCGGAAAGGCGAAGTTCGTTACCGCAGGAATTGAGACCGATTTCAAATCCACGGCCGAGGAACTGGAAGAAGCGATAAATGACGACACCAAACTCATCATTTTCAGCTCGCCAAGTAACCCCACTGGGGCGTTCTACACCAAGGATGAACTTGCCGGTTTTGCCAAGGTCATTGCGAAATACCCGAATGTATTCGTCATTTCAGATGAGATTTACGAACACATCAATTTCACCGGAAAGCACGAAAGTCTGGCGCAGTTCCCTGAGGTTTACAACCAGACCATTACGGTAAATGGCGTTTCCAAGGCCTACGCCATGACAGGCTACCGCATCGGATACATCGGTGCTCCACTTTGGATCACAAAGGCATGCGACAAGATGCAAGGACAGATCACTTCCGGTGCCTGTTCCATTGCGCAGCGGGCAAGTATTGAGGCGTTGAACACCAGCGATGAATGGCTGTCTGAAATGAAGTTGATATTTGAGAAGCGTAGAGAACTGGTGACCGATCTGTTCTCCAACATAGAAGGATTCAAGACCAACATGCCGGGTGGTGCGTTCTACCTTTTCCCAGAGGTGAGTGCTCTTTTCGGTCATTCGTTCAACGGGCAGGAAGTGAACAACGCCAACGATCTTTGCATGTACTTCCTCAATGAATGTCATGTGGCCATGGTACCTGGAGAAGCATTCGGGGCTCCGAACTACATCCGTTTATCATACGCTACTTCCGAATCCAATCTGAAGGAAGCTGCCAGAAGAGTGAAGATAGGAGTGGAGAAACTGCTTCATCATTGATGTGACACGTTCCGTTTCCGCATAAGTGTTCATCCATCGACTGTTGAATTACGAAATGCTATCTTCGATGAAAAGCATCACGATAATCAAACGGATAATTACATTTCAATTCTTGCTTCTGCTGTTCGCGGGTACTGCCACCTGTCAGGAGGTCTGTGATTCGCTGGATGTCGTTTCCGTTCAATACAGCCCTTTTACCGATACGCTCATTGTTGTTTCGGTAGAGAACAACAATTTGAATGAGATTTTCGATTATCCCGGCTTTGTTCTGATCACTGACAACGGTGATACGCTCGCGAAGGAAACGGTGAATTACTTCGGCATCGGGCAACAATCGATGCATTACCTGTCGGTGAGGCCCGGAGTAGTTGCCCCGTTGGAAGAGTTCAACGGAGTGCTACAGCTGCATACAGGATTCTATGCCGAGCTGGCGTGCGAATGGCAGTTGGATCGATCGTTCTGCACCGCAACAGATTGCGACTCCATCTATCTTACATTCGAGAATTACGGTGGTGCGCTCGTGTTGGGCGATTTTGCCTGGAGTTTACTGGACAGCAATGCCAACGTCATTGAATCCGGAACATTCACAATGGAAGCGCAGGAGCAGCATTGGGATAAGGGTTTCTGTTTGCCGAAAGGAAGTTACAGTTACACGCTGATGGCTTTGGGTCAGCCTTCTGGCGGAGGTCCTACCATGACGGTAAGCACGGCTCCACTTTATGGTGCTCCTGTCATTCAACAGTATTTCAATTGGAATACCGGAAACGTACTCGACATTCCTCTGTACCTACATTGCAAAAATGCCACTGGACCTAACGCTATCGGAAGCGGTCCGACCGACCTTTCAGAGATCCGCGTGATCAGAGATGGCGGACGCACCATGCTTCAATACAATGGCTCAATGAGCAGCGTGGAGATATTCGGTCATGATGGTAGGTTGGTCGGTACATTCAGTGCCAATGGCTCTGGATTCGTGGTGCCATCATCACTTGCAAACGGAGTGTATCTGCTTCGCATCGAAACAGTCAAGGGGATTTTCACCGTCAAGCTCTACATCTAGGAAGGCGATTTACAACAGGTTAACAGTCGTTAACAGTTGCTAACATCTGGTCAGGAAACGACTGTCTAATTTTGGTTGAACATCAAATCCGATAGTCATGAATAAACTGAACATTCTATTTCAATGGACCACACTGACAAGCGTGTTGGTGGCCGGTCTTGTAACATATTCAATTGCCCAGAATGCAGATAAGCGGTCCAAAGATCAGAAGTTGAAGATCGATATAGAGATCACGGAGAACGGAGAGGTGAAAAGGATTTCCAAGGAAATCGATGCTGCGGAAGGCGAAGACATCCACCAAATACTCAAAGACCTTGATATAATGGATGGTCTGGATATTACAGGAACAGGACAGCGGCTGGAAATAAAAGTGAAGAAGGAGGTGACCGGAGATGAGGATTCGGAAATTGACCTGAGGGTATTAAGTCCGGATAGAGATCTCCATTGGCATGATGATGCGTTGGACAAAGAGCCTCGTGCTATGTTGGGGGTCTTTATTTCTTCCTATAACAAGGCCGGGAAAACAGGGGCTGTGGTTACCGGAATCGTACCGGGAAGTGCAGCCGAACAAGCAGGCTTGAAGGAAAATGACGTCATCACGGCTTTTGGCAATACCACCATTACATCTGAAGAACAGCTTCGCGATGTCGTTAGAGAACACAAGGTGGGTGAGACCGTAGCTGTTAAATACCTACGGGACGGCAAGGGGCAGTCAGCCGAAGTGACCTTAGGCGAGGCGCGACCGGAGCGCATTTTCTTCCGGGAATTCGACATTGATTCAAAGGGCGGTTTTCCGTTTGACGATGATTTTACCGATGAGCTGTTCAGAGAGCATTTGGATAAGTTACGGTACCTCGACCTGAATGATATGGACCTGAACCTCGAAATGGATGACGATGCACCGTTTTTAGGGGTTACACCGGCCGAGGATGCCGATAACGGAAAAGGAGTGCTGCTTGGAAAAGTGGTGGAAGGCAGCGCTGCCGAAAAAATGGGCATCCGTGCTGGCGATAGGGTGATAGCTATTGATGGACAAGCGGTAACCGATTTCGAAGGACTTGCCGCCATCATCGCATCTAAAAAAGCCGGAGACGAGTTAGAAGTGACCTACGACCGCGATGGTAAGACCACGAACGTAAAAGGCGAGTTGGGTAAGAGGTCGGTACCTGATGTAAAACGCATCATGCGGGTTCACACACCTTCTCTAAGACCAGGTTTAAGCGGAAAGAATGACCGTGTCACGAAAGAAGTGAACGTTATCATTGAACTACAGGACGCCACCAAAGAAGAGGAGCAGATGTTGGCAAAACCTGCTGCGGTCGATTTCAGGAAAGAATTGGCCATCAATAGAATTGAATTCTCTCCCAATCCGAGCAACGGTCAGTTCGATCTGACATTCGAATTGCCGGAAAAAAAGGACACCCGTGTGCTCGTTTTGGATCAAATGGGGCGAAAGGTAAACGAAGAGATCTTGCGCAATTTCTCTGGAATCTACAGGAATCAGATCGATATCAGCTCTCAGCCGAACGGGGTCTATTTCCTCATCATTGCACAAGGCGAGAAACAATTTACCCGAAAGATCATCAAACAGTAGTGACCTGATAGGCAAGTATTGCACAACGTAAACCAGGAAGGACGAGGTGTATGCTGAAGAATGCCCTGCTTGAGAAATCGAGCAGGGCATCGTTTTATCAACAGATCTTATGCTGGTCGTGTTTTGGCTCAACTAATTCATACTTTCGCGGTGCTTTAGGTTCTCAAGCATCATGTCAGGTGTGCGAGATTAAAATGGGAATCCGGTGAAAATCCGAAACTGTTCCCGCAGCTGTAAGCTCGATCAAGACCTGTTACTCTCGGTCACTTTTTCCGCATTGCGCGGATCAGGGAAGGCCAACAGGTTCGAGTAAGTCAGAAGACCTGCCCAAAGCTGCACATTTCCATTGCCTTCGGGAGAAAGGTGGGAAGTAGGACAGTTAAAATGAAAAATATAGGCTGCTGCCTGTTGGTGATGTTTATCCATGCTTCCTGCATTGCGCAGGTAAGCGATAGCTTGGTGTATCCTGAGGTCACGGTTTCTGAACAGCGCATAACAGAGGCCATTGGTTCATCTGTTTCCGAAGCCGATACCTTGCTCTATGGCCTGTTGCAATCGAAGGGCTTGACCCAGGTACTCGAAACCGAAAGTTTCATCAGTACCCGTTCGTACAACCCGGGTGGTACTGCCATCTTCTCCGTACGTGGCAGCGGTCCGCAGCATACGCAGGTGGTTTGGGAAGGCATCCCCATCAACGATCCCATGCTCGGGCAAACAGACCTTTCCACCGTTTCTTTAAGCGGAGTTTCGGGGGTTCGCGTGCTGTATGGTGGTGCCGGACTCACCAATAACTCAGGTGGCATCGGAGGAACCATAGAGTTGGTCGCTTCCCGCCCTCGCATCGCCAACGGATTCGATCTGCAACTGAACGGATATGCAGGTTCGTTCGGTACTTATGGCACCTCGTTTCAACTGAGGTATCGTTCCCAAAAAGTATTCGGTAGCGCTTCGGTGGAGTATCAGACCGCCAAGAATAATTTCCGGTTCAGGAATCTCGCTACCATCGCGCAGGAGGATAAAATGCTTGAACATGCCATGGTGCAACGCCTCGGCTTTTCTAAGACGTTCGGTTTCAATATCAATGAACGACAGACGCTTTCAGCATCGCTCTA
>JBFHEW010000127.1:0-6822 GCA_041583955.1 Bacteroidia bacterium
CGGCTACCACATCGTCCCAGTGCTCAAGGTTGTGAAACAGTTTTCCTCCTACAATGGCACCGATCCCGGCAATGATGGCAATGTTTCCTACGTGGTCTTCTGCATGAACCAGTTGGCCGTTCTTTTTCAGATCCTTCACTGGTTTTATCTGTCCGATCTGTTCCTTACGCCTCAGCTCCAGAATGAGCAGTACGCTACCAACGATGAATCCCATCCCGACCATCATTCCATAGCTCTGCATGTATTTGAATGCAGGTACAGATATCCCGAAAAGGTCGAGAACAAGATCGTAGAACGTTGGATACATCTATGCCTTTACTTTTTCAAGAACACTGCCCATGAAAACGCCATCATCGGCTAACGAGGTAAGTTCGGTCTGTACAATTGATCCGCAGTATGATTCATCAAAAGGAATCCGAACACGGAGGTAATTGTCCGTATACCCGAACATGAACCCATCTTTGTTCTCGTGCTCAAAGAGTACCGAACGGATGGTTCCGGAAAACGGTTCGTAGAAGGCCCGCTTCTTCTTTTCGCTCAGAATGGTCAGCATCTTATTCCGTTTTCTGCGTTCGCGGACCGGAATGACATCGTCTTTCACCCTTACGGCCGTTGTATTGGGTCTTTCAGAGTAGGTGAACACGTGGAGGTAAGAGATGGGCAACCCATTCAGGAAATGGTAGGTTTTCAGGAACTCCTCTTCGGTTTCTCCGGGATGCCCAACGATCACGTCCACTCCGATACAAGCTTCGGGCATCAGTTCCTTGATCGTTTCGATCCGACTTTGATAAAGTGCCGAATCGTACCGCCTGCGCATTTTTGCAAGCATGATATCCGAACCGCTCTGGAGCGGAATATGGAAATGCGGCACGAAACGTTCAGATGTTGAGCAGAAACGGATGATGTCGTCACTCAACAGGTTCGGTTCGATGGAGGAGATACGGAAACGTTCCACATCACCTTCCAATGCATCCAGCTGTTGGATGAGTTGGAGGAAGTTTTCTTCGGTACCAGCACCGAAGTCACCAATGTTGACACCTGTAAGCACAATTTCCTTAACACCGGTGGCAATGGCTTCTTTTGCTGATAAAAGGCTGTTGGCTATGTTCTCGCTTCTGCTTCTTCCGCGTGCAAGCGGAATGGTGCAGAACGAACAGAAGTAATCGCAGCCATCCTGCAATTTCAGAAATGTCCGTGTCCGGTCGTTGGATGAGAACCCGGGAATGAACTCTTTCACATCCTTAATTTCGCAGCTGTGCACTCCCGCCTCCGGTACTTTTTCAAGGTCTTCGAGGTAGCCGGCAATGTTGAATTTCTCGTTTGCTCCGAGCACAATATCCACTCCTTCAATTTCGGCTATTTCCTGCGGTTTGAGCTGTGCATAGCATCCGATCACGGCTATGAATCCGTTCGGGTTCACCTTAAGTGCCTGCCTTACGATATTCCTGCAGGTGGCATCTGCCTGATCGGTTACTGAGCAGGTGTTGATGACGTACACATCGGCCGGTTCTTTGAAATCTACCCGCTCATAACCTGCAGCTATCAACTGGCGGGCAATGGTGCTCGTTTCAGAGAAATTAAGCTTGCAGCCAAGCGTATGGAAGGCAACTGTTCGCATTGAGGGCTGCAAAGATAGCTGTTCAGACCAAGCTACCTGACCAACTACAGTTCTAAATAGGAACCTCCTTCGTACAACCGCCAGTAACTACGCTCTACGGCACTGGGCTTTGCTCCAATGCTGGTGCAGTATTCAACGAATTTTGAATCGATGGTCTTGTTCACGAAGGCATCTTTGCCCACAACTTTGGCGACAGCCTTGTTGGCGTCTTTCACATCTTCTTCGTTGTTGGATGCGTAGCGTTCGAGCGTGTTGTCCTTATGAGCACAGAAATCGCTAGGGGCAAAATGGTTTTCACCGTCCACCTTGTAAACAACGATGTTTTCGCCTTCTTTAATCAGCTTCTTCGCCTGCTCGGATTCGGATGGGTTTTCCCCGTTTATGTATCCCTCCAACGTGGTGAGATTCTGAATGATGTCGTTCATCGTACGTACCAATGCCATGTGTCGTCTCTTTGTATAAGTTACAATGGTAAGCAACAATTGTTCGGTCATCAGATTTGCCGATCAAGATTGCTCTTAAATTCGTCAAATTGAATCGACCTTGATGAAATACCTCTTTTTACTTTTCGCTTGTGTATCCGGTACTGAATCCGTCAACTTCCACCACATCGGTCGGTTTCATTGATCCAATGCGGATGTTGCCGATGCGCACACGAACCAACCGCAACGTGGGATGACCTACCGCTGCGGTCATTTTTCTCACTTGTCGGTATTTTCCTTCTGTCAGCGTGATCGATATCCAACTGGTAGGGCCATGGCGTTCGTCTCGTATCTTCTTCTGTCGGGGCGGGAGTAAGGGGGTAGCATCCAGTTTGCGTACCACACACGGTTTTGTCGTGTAAGGGCCGCCTTCTGTGCTGATCGTGACACCGGTACTCAATTTCTCAATCTCACTATCACTGATGTTTCCGTCAACCTGCGCGTAGTACTCCTTCTCAACTTCGCTGCTCCGTATGTGTTCACTCACTTTTCCGTCTGTGGTCAACAGGAGCAGTCCTTCCGAAGGTTCGTCCAAACGGCCAATGGCCATGGTTCCCGTAGGAAAATCGAACAGATGTCCTAGCATCTGCTTGTTCTTGCGTTTGGTCTGCTGAGAAACAAACTGCGATAGACAACCATCAGGCTTGTACAGTATGAAATGGCGATGTCGCTCGCTCATACCTTACTGAAGAGGTACAGCATTTCCGTTGCGATCTGCTTGCACCGCTCATCATAGGTCGCTGCTTCCGATTCTGTCCGGTCTGACACTTTCGGGTCTTCGTACGTGATACGCGCCCTGAATTCCGAACCGATGACAACGGGACAATTCGTGTCGGCATCGGAACAGGTCATGATGGCGGCAAAACCTTTCTGAGGATTGGTAGCATGCTCAACGGTTTTGGAGAAGCAATCCAATGCTCCTGTCTCATCAGAAAAACGAACAGAATAACGCGGGTTCGTACCTATCGTGCCGTCCACTTTGAATCCGGCCCGTTTAATGGCGTCCACGGCCCGTTTGTTGAACGCTGTTTCCTCGGTTCCACCCGAGTAGGTCTGTATGTTTCTGATTCCATGGAAGGCAGCGGCCGTGGCAGCCCAGATCTGTCCGAATTGACTTCTTCGGGAGTTGTGCGTGCAGATGAAAACAAGGTTGATAGCCTCTTGCTGCTTCATTTTCTTCGAAATGTATTCTGCTATTCCTTCCAGAGCCTTTTTCCTTGCCACTGGGATCGTCTTGAACTCCTGTATGCAAGAGAGCACGTAAATGTGAATTTCGGGAAGTAGGGGAATAGGTTTTGCAGCAGGAGAAGGCGCTTGATCGGCATCGGAACGTTGGCGGGTGGCATGCATGAGTTCTTTCCGTTCAATGGAACGCATCTGGCTTTTGGGAATACCAATGAACAGGATGTAGGGAATGATTAGAGCAAACAACATGAACAGGGCATAAAGGAATCCGAAAAGGAGCAGGCTCGTACTCAGTAGTTCCCTTATCTCGGGCCATGTCATCATTCCGAAGCCGTCCATGCTGAACTCGCCTGCCAATAGAAAACCAAAGGCAGAAAGAACCATGAGCAAGCCAGGTAAAACCGCAATGATTCCCATGAATCCCCAATTCACGCTGACCATGTATTTCCACATGAACCAGTTCTTCGGGAAGAGCGGCTTCGTGCCATGTTGTTCAGCCTCAGCGTGTTTCCAGTATCCGAGACCGATTGCCGGAAACAGAAGAAGCCACAGAATAAGCCGAGGCTCCTTCAAAGTTCTGTCCTTTATCAGAAATATGGCGGTGAGTACAACTCCAAGTAGAATGTTGTATGCCAAATACGAAAGGAGGATCTGCGTCATGCTGTAAAGTTACTCAGCAACATCCACCTCCAGGGGTGCAACACGATTGCTCGCTTACAGCTGCAATGGTCATTTTCTTCTTTTCTTCAGGAATACCGCACATATCTTTCGCAAGGCAGTCGGTCTGTGTATTGGTAAGCACGAAGGCCGCACCATCAAACGCAAGACCGTATACGCTGATCGTGGAGGTCTGGTATTCAACCTCCACATCGGCATCTGGGAGTCCTAGTTTGTCTTCGGAAAGGCGAATGATGTTCAACAGTTTTGAAGCTGCCAAACGATGGTCGTGGTCATCGGCTGTCCACAGTTGGAAATTCACTGCTTCGTCCTTTCGTACAGTTCCTCCGCAGTCAATGAAGTGCCGTTTAACGCTGCCCACCTCGGTGACGTGGAAGTGTGCGGGAACCTGTGTTCCGTCTTCCAGTCGGAATGTCACATTGGTCATTCCGTTCAGTGCTTCTTTTACTTCTGATAGTTTCATTGTTTCTGAGTTTGATCGGTGTATTTTTCTAGGAATGTGGTCGAAGACCTTCAACAGCAGGAACCATTGGTGGAGTTGCTCTGCGAGAGGAATGTGGTTAAAAGGGTTCTCATTTCGTTCCATTTTTGCTCATCAATGCAATAGCAAACGCTTGTTCCTTCAATGTTGCCTGTTATCACTCCTGCCGATTTCAACGCCTTGAGGTGCTGCGAAACCGTAGCCTGAGCCAATCCCACCTCGTTTACAATGCTTCCGCATACACAACTCGACTGTTTGGCGAGGAATTGAAGAATGGCTATACGTGCCGGATGACCAAGGACCTTGGCCAATGCTGCCAGTTCATTCTGCTCTTCGGTGAATCGTTCTGATTTTGTCAATCCCATATCAATCGCAATATTACGATAATAATTGATGTGGTACCATGATGGGCTCGGAAATCTTTTAAAACATCAGACGATCAATGCTGGTCAGTCAATTTCAGGTCTACTATATTTAGCCCCTCGCAAACCGAAAATTGAATATGGGTAAATACAAGATCGCGGTTGTTCAGCTGAACCTTAACGACAATGCCGCCAATAACCTTAAGAAGTGTGAAAGTTGGGTACGAAGAGCCGCGTCAGATGGTGCGGAGGTCATTTGCCTTCCCGAACTGTACAGTAGCCATTATTTCTGTCAGAGCGAGGATACCGCCAATTTTGCATTGGCCGAACCGCTATACAGTACTTCGTTCATTGCATTCAGCAAATTGGCAAAGGAACTGGGCGTTGTGATCATTGTTCCGTTCTTCGAAAGACGTATGGCCGGCATTTATCACAATAGCGCATACATCATCGATACGGATGGTAGCGAGGCCGGACTGTATCGTAAAATGCACATTCCAGACGACCCTCATTTCTACGAGAAGTTCTATTTCACGCCAGGCGATCTCGGGTTCAAGAACGTTCCTACCAAGAAAGGAAATATCGGTACGCTCATCTGCTGGGATCAATGGTATCCGGAAGCAGCACGACTTACTGCGCTGCAAGGTGCCGAGGTGCTGTTCTACCCGACAGCCATCGGGTGGCATCCGAACGAAAAAGCCGAATACGGAGAAAAGCAATTCGGTGCTTGGATGAATGTGATGAAAGGCCATGCCGTTGCCAATGGTGTTTTTGTGGCTGCAGCGAACCGGATCGGGCTGGAACAATACGTTCCGGATACGGCAGGAATTGAATTCTGGGGAGCGTCCTTCATTGCCGGGCCGCAAGGAGAGATCCTTGCCATGGCTTCGCACGACAAGGAAGAGGTGATCATGGCAGATGTGGATCTTGATCTTCAGGAAAGTGTGCGCCAGAACTGGCCATTTTTCAGAGACAGACGCATCGATGCATTCGGGGAAATCACCAAAAGGGCCATCGATAAATGAGAAGATTTCCTGCAGAGTGGGAAAAGCAGGCAGGTATACTACTTTGTTTCCCTCACAACGGCAACGATTGGCCTGGTAAATACGAAGCCATTAAATGGGCTTTCGTAGAGTTCATCAAGAAGGTATCTGTCTATGAGGATGTTTATCTGGTCGTGGCCGATAGCATGCACAAAGGCCGCGTGAATGAGTTGCTCGAAAGGGCTCATGTGGATATGCGGAAGGTTACGTTCATAGAACATCGTACCAATAGAAGTTGGATGCGCGATTCCGGTCCTATCATCGTGAAGAACGGAAACAAACGCGAAGCGCTCGATTTTCATTTCAACGGATGGGCCAAGTACAGGAACTATCGGTTGGATAGAGGGGTTCCGAAGAAAGTTGCCGATTTCCTGAATGTGCCGCTGACTTCTGTTATGTACGACAAGAAACCGGTTGTTTTGGAAGGCGGTGCCATTGATGTGAATGGCAAAGGCACCTTGCTTACTTCTGAAGAATGCTTGATGCATCCGAGTATCCAGGTCAGGAACAAAGGTTTCTCCAAAGCCGATTACGAAGCTATTTTCAAAGAATACCTCGGTGTTACCAACGTTATTTGGCTTGGCGATGGCATCATCGGTGACGACACGCACGGACATATTGACGACCTATGCCGTTTTGTGAATGAGGATACCATCATCACCGTGGTCGAGTCGGACAGGAAAAGCCCGAATTACGAAGCACTGCAAGACAATTATGACAGGCTGAAGCGGGCCGTGCTCGAAAATGGAAAGGCCCCGAAGGTGATTACATTGCCTATGCCCGAACAGATCGTATTCGAAGATCTGAGTCTACCGGCAAGCTACGCCAACTTTCTGATCCTGAACAAATGTGTGCTGGTTCCGACTTTCAACGACAAGAACGACCGTTCAGCGCTGAACATCATAGCCGACTGCTTTCCAGATAGGGATGTGATCGGCATTGCAGCCACGGATCTGATCTGGGGTTTCGGTAC
>JBFHEW010000128.1:0-6797 GCA_041583955.1 Bacteroidia bacterium
ATGAACCCCGATGACCTTCCTGCCGTGCTCGACCCGGTTGTAAATGGCGAGGTCGATTACTCCAAGGGCAACCGTTTGTTCACTGGCGAGGCGTACAAGAAGATTCCGAAGGTGAGGTATTTCGGCAATTCGGTGCTGTCGCTGCTTACCAAAGTGGCGAGTGGTTATTGGCATGTGGCCGATTCGCAGACCGGCTATACGGCCATCAACGCGAAGGCGCTGAAGCTGATAGATTGGGATAAGATGTACAAGCGCTATGGACAACCCAACGATCTGTTGGTGAAGCTGAATGTATATGACCTGAAGGTGCGCGATGTACCTGTTGAACCGGTATACAACGTGGGTGAGAAATCAGGTATCAAACTGAGGAAAGTGATCTTCACCATCCCCATGCTTCTTACCCGATTGTTCTTCTGGCGCATGAAGGAGAAGTACATCATCCGCAACTTTCATCCGTTGGTGTTCTTCTACTTTCTGGGCTTTCTCTTCTTCGTTGCCTTCGTGCTGCTTACGGCTAGGATGCTCGTTTATTGGTTTTTCATTACCGGACTCATTCCCAAAGTGAATGCCCTTGCAGCCCTGTTCTCCTTCATGAGCTTCAGCCAGTTCACGCTGTTCGCCATGTGGTTCGATATGGAGGTCAATAAGGAGCTGAAATAGTCAGGGCAGAGCTGGAATTCATCCCGGATTCGTTCAAACGCAATATTACCTTTGCACGAAATGAGCAGAGAGCTTCCCGAAGGAGAGATAAGAGAAGAGGGCGAGATGTCCTTTCTGGAGCATTTGGAAGTACTCCGGTGGCATTTGGTGCGTTCGGTGTCTGCCATTTTCATTGTTGCCATAGTGGCGTTCATTGCCAAGGATTTCCTTTTTGACACCTTGCTGTTAGGTCCGAAGAAAGGTGATTTCTGGACCTATCGGATGTTGTGCAAGTACCTCGACCTGTTGTGCATGGAGGAAATGCCGTTCGACCTTATCAATATCAGCATGTCGGGGCAATTCACTACACACATCGTAGTGTCCATCATTGCCGGATTTGTGGTAGCGTTCCCCTACATCGTTTTTGAGATATGGCGCTTCATAAAGCCCGGCCTCTACAGTACCGAACGCAAGTATGCGCGCGGAATGGTTTTCTATGTATCCACGCTGTTCATTATCGGCATTCTTTTCGGGTATTATTTCATTGCTCCGCTGTCGGTCAATTTCCTTGGTACCTATCAGGTCAGCGAAACCATTCGCAATCAGATAGACCTGAACAGTTATTTCAGCACCATTGCCACATTGGTGCTGGCAAGTGGGGTTGTTTTCGAACTACCTATTCTCATCTATTTCCTCACCAAGATCGGTGTGGTCACTCCTCAGTCTCTGAGGCAATATCGCAGGCATGCTGTCGTTGGCATCCTCATCGTTGCAGCCGTGATCACTCCGCCCGATGTATCAAGTCAGATACTCGTATTCTTTCCGCTGATGTTGCTCTACGAGATAAGTATCTGGGTTTCGGCATTGGTTTTGAGAAACGAAGCAAAGGCAAATGCCGATATTTGAACCCGATGAGAGAAGCGCAGCCTAGTTAATGGTCCATTCACGATATTTCCTCTTCGCGCTTTTCATGCTCTTTGCGGGCGTTGTCATCGCCCAGGAAAAAACCAAGGTAAAAGGTGTTATAACCGATGCGCAGACCGGTGAACCGTTGCCGTTCGTCAACGTGGCGTTTGTGGGCAAGAACGTAGGTACCACTACCGATTTCAATGGTAAGTATCAGATGGACACCAAGTGGGGTTCGGATAAGGTGCAGGCCTCGTTCATGGGATATGAGGTGATGGAGAAGACCGTGGTTCAGGGCCAGACCAATACCATCGATTTTGCATTGGAACCAAAGCAGATCAAATTGGAAGAAGTGGTGGTGCAAGGTACCGGCAGATACAGGAACAAGGAGAATCCGGCCGTTGCGCTCATCCAGAAGGTGGTTGATAATAGAGAGAAGAACCGCAAGGAAGGTTTCGATCATTATCAGTACGACAAGTACGAGAAAATGCAACTCGACATCAACAACATCACCGAGGAGTTCATGAATCGCAAGATGTTCAAGAAGTTCGCATTCATGTGGGAGTATGTCGATACGTCAACCGTGAACGGAAAGCCATACTTGCCGCTTTATCTTACTGAAACCAAATCGAAGGTATACCTGAGAAAAGAACCTCCGGCAGAAAAGGAGATCACCTACGGACTGAAAACGGTAGGTTTTGAGGATTTCATGGATGAGCAGGGTATTGATTATTTCATGGAGAAGATCTACCAGGATATCGACATCTATGATAATACGATCAATATCATGGAGAAGCAGTTCAAGAGCCCCATCTCCAATATTGCTCCTATCTCCTACAAATATTTCCTGCTCGATACGGTTGATGTGAATGGCGTGCAATGTGCGCAGTTGGCCTTTCAACCGCGCAACAGTGCCGACCTCGCTTTCCGTGGCGATCTGTGGATAGCACTCGACTCTTCGTATGCCGTTAAAAAGGTGCAGATGGGCATTACCCGAAGCGCCAACATCAACTTTGTCAGTGCGCTGGAAATCCTTCAGGAATTCGATTATTCCGAAGAGCTGAACTGGCACATCGTGAAGGATCAGATGACCATTGATTACAACCTGCTTACCAATAGCATGGGCATGTACGGCAAGAAGACCGTTACCTACAAGGACATCGTTGTCAATACTCCCGCGCCCGATTCTGTTTGGGCCAATCCTGCCCGGTTCGTTGTAGAGGAGGATGCCAAAGTGAAGGGGGATGAATTCTGGGACGATGCGCGCCACGAGAAGCTCGACAAGAACGAGCAGGGCGTGTATGACATGACCAAAGAGATGAAGGAGTTGCCCGCATTCAAGCGTGCCATGAACATCCTTTTCCTCCTCATATCCGGCTATTACGAAGTGGGTCCGGTCGATATCGGCCCATTGTACAACATAGTGAGTCTCAATCCGGTCGAAAAGTGGAGGTTCCGTTTCAGTGTGAAGACCAACAAGAAATTCAGCGAAAAATGGCGACTGCAGACCTATTTGGCCTACGGTCTTGACGACAGGAAGGACAAACGTCTGAAAGGAGGAGGAGGGGTGACCTACCTTATCCGCCAGCGTCCGTATCATCAGATCGGTGTGGAGTTTCAGCGCGACATCCAACAGCCCGGTCAGGCGTTGCTGCTTGCCAGCGATGACAATATCTTCCTATCTGCAAGAAGAGGCGTGGCCAACCTCATGATCTACTATGATTCGTATCGTCTCAACTATCTGAAAGAGTGGAATTTCGGACTCGGTGTAGGAGTGAATCTTGAACACAGGAGACGCGAGGTGGCAGGAGCGCTCACCTTCGACCCGGTTAACCCATTGCTTCCGGACCCTAAGATAGTGGCCACCAACGAGGTTGGTCTGACGCTGCGCTATGCGCCTAACGTGAAGTATTACGAGGGCCGGTCTTCGCGCGTGCCGATGCTCAACAAATACCCGATTCTCGATGTGAGTTATAACTATTCCATTCCAGGAATGTTGGATGCGAAGTATGAGTATCACAAGATCGGGGTTCGTTTGTTCAAACGTATCTACATGAGTCCCATCGGTTTTGCCGATACGCAATGGGAAGGAGGATGGATGATCGGCAGGGTGCCGTTTCCGTTGCTGTTCATCCATCGCGGAAATCAGACCTTCTTCCACGACCCCAACACATTCAATATGATGAATTGGTTCGAGTTTGTGAGCGATAAGTACATCTCCATTGACTACTATCATCACTTCAACGGATTCATTTTCAATAAGGTGCCGTTCCTGAAGAAGCTGAAGTGGAGGATGACCACCGGTGTGAAGGCCGTGTGGGGAGGCGTCTCGGTCGGCAATACACCAGGCCTTTCAGAAAGCGATCAGATATTCCAGTTTCCGAGCAGAAGGGTAGAAGACAAGAAGGGAAATCCTATTTTGGACCAGTACGGAAACGAACGATACGATCAGGTCACTTTCACGCTGGAGCGTATGCCATACATCGAGGCAAGTGTGGGTATTGAGAACATCTTCAAGGTGATAAGTGTCGATCTGGTAAAGCGATTCACACATTTGGACAACCCGAACGTTTCTACATTAGGTGCGGCCAAAGGTTGGGGCTTCAGGGTGCGTGCCGGAATCAGATTCTAATGAAACTGCGAGCAGACAATATCAAAAAGAAATACGGCAGCCGCATGGTTGTCAAGGGTGTTTCCATTGAAGTAAGCCAAGGGGAGATCGTGGGGCTGCTAGGTCCGAACGGGGCAGGTAAGACCACCTCGTTCTACATGATCGTAGGGCTGATACGTCCCAATGACGGAGCTGTTTATCTCGACAATAAGGACATTACCGACCTTCCCATGTACAAGCGGGCACAACTTGGCATCGGATATCTCCCACAGGAAGCATCTGTTTTTCGGAAACTGAGTGTAGAAGACAATATTCTGGCGGTGCTGGAAATGGTGGGAGCCTCAAAACAGGAACAACACGATAAGCTTGAGTCGTTGCTTGATGAGTTCGGTCTGCAGCACGTTCGTAAGAACCGGGGCGACCTGTTGTCCGGTGGGGAGCGAAGACGGACCGAGATAGCGCGTTGCTTGGCTGTGAATCCCAACTTCATCCTGCTGGACGAACCATTTGCGGGAGTGGATCCCATTGCCGTAGAAGATATTCAGGAGATCGTATTCAAACTCAAGAGCAAGAACATCGGCATTCTGATAACCGATCATAACGTGCATGAAACCTTGCGCATAACCGATCGCGCCTATCTCTTATTCGAAGGAGACATTCTGAAAGCAGGTACGGCAGAGGACCTGGCCAATGACGAGCAGGTACGTAGGGTTTACCTGGGGCAGAACTTCGTGCTGCGTTAAGGCGATTTCCGTTTGTAAACAGCACCCCACTCGCTGCCGTCTTCCGTTTTCCAAACCTGTTCAAACTCAGGCAGTTCATCGGGACTCACCTCCATATCGTGCAGCGGCTCGTAGCTGAATTGAATGATGTAATCTGTTTCCGGTCTCACGGTGGTAGAGAGGCATCCGAATGCCGTTTGCTCGGTAATGTAGCCTGCCGTTGGTTTTTTCATAACCTCTATGAAGGTGAACGAGGAGGCAACGCAATCGGAATCGCGGTTGCCGTGCTCCTGCAGATAGTCTGCGCATCTGCGTGTTACATTGATGCACTCGGTGTAGCGTAAGTTGTTCCAGCGTTGCTTGGAGTCAATTCGGTTGGTATGATGATAGACCATGAATCCGAGAAAAATGAGCAATACGTTTTTCAACCAGACCGCCTGTTTCAGCGCAATATGCATTCCTGCCGATATGGCCAGGAACATGAGCGGGAACAGGAACATGAAATACCTGTCGATGAAATAATGCGCGGAGGTGAAAAGGATCATCACCAGCATCAGCAGGAGCACGATCGGAAAGAAGAGATGATTGATCGTTTCGGCCCTAGTGAATGGTCGCATCATGGACAGACCAAAGACCACCAGCACAACAGGTAGTCCGTATTCAAAATACCACTCTGGAAGCCAAGAGCTCAACCCCTTCATGGTGACGAAACTGAGCGCCAGCAACACGGCCGAGGACCTGGCCAGAACAGGTCCGCGGGTCCAACCAAGACCGATCACGGCCAGGCCGGTGGTTAGGATCAATCCCCGCTGCTGTTCTCTGAAAATGATGTTGATGGCTGTTCCGATATTGTGCTTCCAATGATCGGCTTCGGTATCGAACATCCCCATATGTTCTGGAAACATGAACCAGCCGAATTGAAAGCGTTGGATGAGAAAGTAAACGAATGCGAGAAGAATGGGGGCTGCCGTACTGAAGAGTATGGCGATTCTCTGCTTGGTCCATTCGCGGTCTGCTGCAAACTGGAACAATTCCACCAGACCGATCACCCCGATCGTCAGGATGCCGGTTTCCTTGGTCAGAAGCAGACAGGTTCCTGAGAAAATGAAAGGAACTATGGATCTTCTTAGGTAGAACAGAATGGTTAGAACCGTGAAAAGCGCAAGTTGCACTTCGGGTAAGAGAAAACCGGATTGCTCCAAGAAGATCGGCTGTATCGCCAGCAGGCCGGCAGCCCAGAATCCGGTCGACCGGTTCAGTAGTTGAACGCCCAGAGCATATACCGCCACGAGTAGCAGCACCGATACGAACAGTGAAAAGGCGTGGACGGCAACGAAGGTGGTGCCGAATACAGACATCCACAGAGCAGCGAAAAAATGGAAGAGTATCGGGTGTCCGCGCGACAGTTCCGGATTGACAGAACTTGGCAGAAGTCCGACCCCGTTTTCATACATGTCGAAAACGGCAGGGGCATAAACCCAGGCCTCATCCCAGAAATAGGGATGGTCCAAGAAGGGAATCTTAATGATCGTGAAGAGGATGATTATCGCCAGAAGCGCGAAATCCCAAATGCCTAACGATCTTATCCAATTCACGGAATGAATTTAGACGTGCTATGCGGCCGTGAGTTCGAAAACGAAGCTTTCCATGATCTGATTGGCCAGCAGTTCTTTGCAGGCCTTTTCCACCTTTTCCTTTGCAGAAGCCTCGTTTTCAGCTTCAACCTCCAAAGAAATGTGCTTTCCGATGCGGACGTTTCCTACCTCCGGAAGACCGAGATTCTTCATACTGGAACTTACGGCCTTGCCCTGTGGGTCAAGCAGTTCCTTTTTTGGCATTACATCGATCTCAGCTCTGAACTTCATTTTTTGAAAGAAATAGGTTGTTGATTATGGAAATTATGATGTACAAAGATAGGA
>JBFHEW010000129.1:0-6760 GCA_041583955.1 Bacteroidia bacterium
CTATGCACCCGATTCGCTGCTTTCCGGGCCCATGCCCAAATGGCCGATTCTACCTTGTGCAAAACCTATATGGACAGCGTTGGTCTGTATTCGTACCGGTATGACGCCAATGATTCGTTACGATATTTTGCCGAAATGGCCTTGGTCTGCTACGAACAGATCTCGGATATCGAAGGTCAGATGGAGGCACTTTCGGTGCTTGGGGTCACCTGCATACGGGAGAACAATTACCAAGAGGCACTTGCCTTTTTCAGGCGTAACCGCCAAATGGCGATAGAAAGCGGCAACCGAATCGTGGAGGCGCAGGTTCTTATCAACATAGGTTCCGTCTATACCGCCTTGGACAGTTCTAAAAAGGCAATGGAAATGCTGATGACCTCTGCCAAGATATTCGAGGAAGAAGGCGATTCGGCCATGCTTGCCTACACCTACACGAACATTGGTATTCTGTTCGGCAAGATCCGCGAACGCGAAGAACAACTGGCCTACAGCCGGAAGGCTTTTCAAATGGGAGGCGGTGTGGTTAAGGATCGGAAAACGCTGACTCTGGGAACGAATCTTGCCGTCAACTATCTGAACAGCGATATCATCGACACGGCCGAAACGCTTGGTTTGCAACTTCTTGAAAAGAGTCGGGAATTCGGGAATTCCAAGACCACTACGCAGATCCTATCGCACCTTGCCAACATCGCGAATAGAAAGAATGAACATGAGAAGGCCATCGCCTATTCTGATGAGGTGATGACCTATGAAGGCAAGCTGAAACACGATCACACCTTCAGTTCTGTGCTCGTGTACAGAGCATTGGCCTACATGGCGCTGGGCAACACCGATCAGGCCATAAGCGATCTTGAAAAGGCCATGGAATATGCGGGGTCAGAACATTCGCTGCAACGCAGGGAAATGGCACTTAAACATTTGCATCGGGCCTATGCAAAAGCAGGAAGGTATGAGGATGCATACCGTACCATGGTGGATTTTAAGAATGCGGCAGATTCGTTGGCGAGCGAGGATAACATCCGTATTCTGAATGATATTGAGACCAAGTACGAGACCGAGAAAAAGGAACGGCAGTTAGTGGAATTGAGCCAGAAGAATCAGATCTCTGAGCTCAAAGTGCGGCAGCGCAACATCTGGATCATCGTGCTGGCGATCCTGACATTGCTCGTGGCCGGAGCGGTCTACTTCATTTCGCGTCAACGTCTGCTCAAACAACAGCAGGAGACCTTGGAGAATCGCCTGCTTTCTCTTCGTGTGCAACTCAATCCGCATTTCATTTTCAACGCACTCACGGCCGTGCAGAACTACATGCTAGGCGGCAAGGATCTTCGCGAAGCGGTCAGTTACCTCTCCAATTTCGCCAAGGTGATGCGGGCTTTTCTCGAATACAATCAGGAAGAACAGATCACCCTCGATAAGGAACTGCATGCGCTGGAATTGTACGTGGGCATTCAGAAACTACGGTTCAGCAATGGCTTCGAGTTCAACATGCATGTAGATGAGGAGTTGATGCCAGAGGAAGTGCTCGTGCCACCAATGATCCTGCAACCTTTGATAGAGAATGCCATCGAGCACGGCATCCGCAATGTGGAGAACGGAAAGATCGACCTGAGTTACACCTTGGAAGGAGACGCGCTCATGGTGAAACTGAGTGACAACGGCATCGGTAGAACACGTGCTGCGGCCGAGAACCCGAAAGTGGAGGAGAAGACATCGCTTGCCATGCGCATTACCGAAGAACGGATAGCATTGCTGAACAGAAAGAATCAAGGTAAGTACGTGCTGCAGCTGGCAGATGCCAATGCAGATGGTACTGGTACAGTCATCACATTCCGTATACCATACATCCGATCATGAGAGCACTTATCATAGACGATGAGCAGAATGTGCGCGAAGCCATGAAAGGGCTGCTACGCATCTATGCTCCCGAAATAGAGGTCATAGGAGAGGCAAAGGCCGTTGCAGAGGCGCTTTCCAAGATCAACGAGCTACAACCCGAACTCCTTTTTCTCGATGTGGAGTTGGGCGATGGCACCGGTTTCGACCTGCTCCAACAGCTTCCCGAGCGGAATTTTGAAGTGATCTTCGTCACAGCTCATGAGCATTATGCCATCAAGGCCATACGCATGAGTGCCTGTGATTTTCTGCTCAAACCTGTTGATCCAGACGACCTGGTGAATGCCATTGAACGGGCAAAAGTTCAACTCAACACGCAGGGTACAGACCCTATCGATGTAATGCTTCAGCATGCATCGGGCATCAAAGAGCGCATGGTGCTCAAGGATATGGAGAACATTTACGTGATCAATATCGATGACATCGTACACTGCGAAGCAGATGGGCGATACACGCGCTTCTATACACTGAATATGGACCGACCGATACTCGTTTCCACCAACCTTAAGGAGTACGATCAACTGCTTGCGCCATCCGGTTTTGCGCGGGTCCATCATTCGCATCTCATCAATCTGAGTCATGTGCAACGTATTGATAAGGTCAATTTAACGGTTCACCTGTCGGGCGATCACAAGGTTCCGATATCCGTAAGGAAGAAGGATGAGCTCTTGAAACGGTTGTAGACCGGAACAGTTATTACAGCTTCGTAAACGGTTGTTGATGCTTGCCGACTGATGATGGCGGCTCGGGGTAGACCTGTGTCTGTGCATGCTCAATGCTCGTCACAGAAGGTGACTCTCAACCTATGACAGGAACTTGAATGCCGCAAACAATAAACCATAGATGAGCAGATACATTCCGTAGCGCATTCTCGTCTTCTCAAAGTCCGGAACATCTATTTTGATCATTCCCAATAGCGCTTTTGTCTCCTTTACGAAGTAGGGTTTGAGATTGATGGTCCAATCATCCGTTTCGTACACCATTTTCCGGAATCTGCTACGGAAAACGCCTAAGGGCATTCCCCATGCGAAGAACAGAATGAGCCAGATGTTGTCGGTTATCCACTGCACGTGAGCGTAACAGCGGTTCTCGTGTAAAGTTCTTGGCAATCACCGCTTCAGCAGCAATTGCATGAACACCACATCCAACCATTTCTCGAACTTGAACCCGACCTCTTTGAAAGTGCCTACCACTTCAAAACCGAATTTGCGATGGAATTCCACGCTGCCCATGTTGGAAGAATCGATACCGGCTATCATTGTGTGGTAGCCTTCTGCTTTTGCGGATCGGATGAGCGCCACCATCAGCGCATTGCCAATGGCCTTTCCTCGGTGGTCCTTGTGTACATAAACGGAATGTTCTACGCTGAAGCGGTAGGCTACCCGCTCTCGGAACTTACCATAAGTGCCAAACCCGACCACAGTATCGTCTATTGCTGCAACCAGAACGGGCCAGCCTTGCTCTTGTTTATCGCGGAACCACTGCAATTGGGTCGCTAGACTACGAGGCTCGTATTCGTAAAGTACGGTCGAGTTCAGTATCTCATGGTTGGTAATGGCAAGTATTGCTGCCACATCCGCTTCGTTGGCCGGTCTGATGTGAATCTGTGGGGTCATTTCTTCGCAGCGAACAGTTCTTCCAGCACATCCACCTCTATCTTGATGATGATGTTGAAGATCTGCATCTGGTCCTCCTTGGATAGTTGCTCGAAAAGTTGATTCCCTTCAACCAGCATTTCCAACCCTATTTCCAAACCACCGATCTCTGCCTCCGAATAACCGTTCCTCGATTTCTTCATGCGGGTAATGAGTTCGTTCAAGATCTGAATTATCTCGCGCACAAGCGGACGGTCGTAGAGCAGTTCCAACAGGGCTCTGGTGTTCAGAATGAATTCGTCAATATCCTTCCGCCTCAGGGCAGTAATGAAACTGTTGATATCTTCCGTAGAGTAGGGCGGTAGCTTTTGGCTGCCTTTGGCCTTCCGTACCAGTTTATCCTCAAAATCGGTGGCGATCCTGAATGATCTGAATGCCTTGATGCCAGCGCCCATCAATCGTGGTATGCTACGGCCGTGCCTGAGTACAACAGAAACCGAATCGAACAGAATCCGAACAAGCTTATCGGGATGTGTGAGGTAATTGTCCAGACTTTGGAAAGCGGCATCAAGCAATTCGCGCTTCTCTGGGTGCGGGTACACCTGCTCCAGGAAAAAGGTGCGGTAACGCGCTACCCGTTCAGCATCGAACGATGCCGGGATATTGTATTTGCTACTGATGTTCTCATACTGATAGCGATCGTTTATCAGATTGCGGAATCCGATGATGACGCCATCCAGTATTTCTTTGTCTGAGGCTTTTGCCATAATGCAAATTTGGACAAACGGATCAACTTTAGCGTCAAATCCTACATTTATCACACGCAAATATCAACCGGTCCATTTCCATGAAACAATCGAACACGTACACCAACTCTCCGCTCGTTAGACTGTTGGCTCCTTTGTCGCTCATTCTGCTATGTCCTCCCTTTGCCATGCTGCTTTGGTATGCCAACGTTCATCTTGATGGCTCGTATACGGCATTGGTGCAATGGATCGCTGAGGTGGGGCTCTTTCAGGCCATCGGTCAGGTGTGGCTTCCTGTTTTTTTCGGAACAGCAACGGCATGGAAGATCATCGGATTGTTTGCTGCCACGCAGCTCATTCTTATGAAGGTGCTTCCTGGCAAGAAGTATAACGGACCGCTTACCCCAATGGGCAATACCCCCGAGTATACCGACAATGGTCTGCTGGCCTACATCATTTCGCTGGCTGCTTTTTTCGGTCTCAGTTACGGAGCAGGGCTTTTCAATGCGGGCATCGTCTACGACCATTTCGGGGAGATATTGGGCGCACTCAACGTGTCGGCATTGCTTTTCTGTCTGTTCCTCTATTTCAAAGGAAGATTCTGGCCCTCGTCAACCGATAACGGAACCAGCGGCAACCCTGTTTTCGATTACTACTGGGGAACAGAGCTTTATCCGCGCATTCTGGGCTGGGATGTGAAAATGTTCACCAACTGTCGGTTCGGGATGATCGGCTGGTCGTTGGCCGTTCTGTCTTTTGCGGCTGCCCAACAGGAGCAATACGGCTACTTGGCGCCCGCCATTGCTGTTTCTGCGGGGTTGCAGGCCATTTACCTGTTCAAGTTCTTTCTGTGGGAATCCGGCTACATGCGGTCGATGGACATCATTGTAGACCGTGCCGGCTTTTACATCGTTTGGGGTTGTTTGGTCTGGGTGCCGTCTCTTTATACTACGCACACCCTATACATGGTCGATCATCACGATTTCCTTTCCTGGGGAATGGCAGCAGTGGTTTTCATTCTGGGTCTGCTGGCCATCTGGATCAACTATCAGGCAGACCTTCAGCGGCAGCGCGTGCGTGCCACCGATGGTAACTGCACGGTTTGGGGCAAGAAACCCGAACTTATAAGAGCTTCTTACCTGACAGACACGGGCGAACCGAAGGAAAGTCTTCTGCTTGTTTCAGGCTGGTGGGGTGTGAGTCGGCATTTCCATTACATCCCCGAATTGACCGTGGCATTCCTGTGGTGCCTGCCTGCCGGGTTCGATAGCATTCTGCCGTATTCTTACTTCATTTTCCTCTGTATTCTGCTTACCCACAGAAGCATAAGAGACGATAGTAAGTGTGCTGCAAAGTATGGCAAGCACTGGGACGAGTATTGCAAACGAGTGCCGTACAAGATCGTGCCTGGAATTTTCTGAAACGGAATTCCTTCCTATGTGAACAGATGAATCGAGGTAAGTTTATCGAATGAGCTACTTCTCTCCCTTTATTGAAATCGCACCAGAAGGGCATTGCTTCACCTGAGCAACGATATCTTCAGAGGAAACGGCACCCATCTGTATCCAAGGTTTTTCTCTCGGTTTGAAAACCTCGCCCAATCCTTTAACGCATACAGCAGAGTGAATGCATTTTTCCGGATCCCACTCAATGGTCACCTCTCCGTTGGTATATTCCTTTTTCATGGCTGAAAAATAAGCATCTGCTCAGTTTCTAACAATTTTCCCGGTAGAAACCCAAGTACCATCTGTCACCTGATAGAAGTACATACCTGGAGTCAAGCCAAGGGATGATATGGTGAATTTTCCAGAGACGGATCTCAACGATTGCACGGTTCGTCCGGCACGGTCGAAAAGCGTTAGGGTGTAGATTCCATTTGAGGCTGGTTTTACCACTTCAATGATCGCCTCGTCCGAGAATGGATTCGGGTAAACCGCCACACCTTTGTTATTGAGCTGCTCCCTGATTCCAACAGCCGTGTACTGCTGACAGCCATCTCCATTCAGATTCAACTTCAGGAACATGTCATCGAAATAGGAATCGTTATCTGCCCCAGCATTCCGTGTTCCCATCAAAATCATCCTGATTGCTTGGGTTCCTGTCGGTACCAAAGCTGTTTCGCTCATGTAGGTCCAATCGGAAGTCTGGTTACCGTAAGTCGAAGAAGTTCCTAAAGAAGTACCCTGTCCATCAAGGAATTCCACTTTGAATTCAGGTCGGTCTGCGCCATTGTAGTCGCTCAGGTATCCACCGAAGTTCACGGTTACCGTTCCTGATGCGATCTGGGTTTGGTAAGTGCTTACGTCAACCGATTGGTAGCCTTCGCCATAGGCGTTGTCGTTGCAAACACCGCCAACTGCAAACAGTTTGCTTCCCGTGTGCGCGTCATTTCCGGCACATTCGCCACTGCTGATCGATTCGAAAGAACCCGCAGTTTCAATCCAATTGATGGTGCCATCTTCAGCGCCTTCATTCGTCAAAAGATTGGCCGTTAAAGCAGAAGTGGTTGTTTGGAACATCACA
>JBFHEW010000130.1:0-6690 GCA_041583955.1 Bacteroidia bacterium
CCACGGAGTTTGGCTGCATCTTCCATCATTTTACAGATGACGGATGCGTATGAACTATGGCCATCGGTGGCCACCAATACGGTAAATTGCATGAATAATAAAGCTAATTACTTTCGACTTAATTGAAATGAATGGACCTGCGGTCGCGATGGACCTATTGTGCAGGTCGACTCAGACCCTTAGTCGCCTCAGAATGCAGGGACGTGCTTCCGGATGATAAGCTACTGCGTATTTGACCACGATGGAATTTGACTCCTTGACGCTGGAAACCACGCCACCCGTAAACCACGTTGGTTTAACAGTATATGTCGTGTTTCTTATGGTCATTGGATCAACTGATTCTTCTCCGTTTGTTACGGATGCGGTTTGAATTCGGATACAAAATTATGTAAATATTGAATTTCATGTTTCGCAACAGGCGGAAGTTGATTTAAATTATCTCCACCAGTTACCGCAAGATGGCTGTATGCGAAGCAAGAACCGACATCACTGTTTGATGATCCTGCCGTCTCCCATCTCTATGATACGGTCGGTCTTGTCTGCAAAATCCTGGTCGTGCGTTACAACCAGAAGCGAGAATTTCTGTTCGAGGCTCAGGTCTCGGAAAATATTGAAAACCGTGTCGGAGTTCTTGCTGTCCAGGTTACCGGTAGGTTCGTCACCCATGATGATGACGGGATCATTAATCAATGCCCGGGCAATGGCCACTCGTTGCTTCTGTCCGCCCGAAATCATGGTTGCTTTCTTGTGAGCCTGATCGTAAATGTCAAGCAGACGGAGTTTTTCCAGTGCGTCTTCGCGTATCTCATCAAAACTCTTCCTGCCCAATTTCCGCGCTGGCAGCATCACGTTATCAAGTACAGTGAATTCCGGTAGCAGGTAATGGAACTGAAAAACGAATCCGATCTTCTCGTTCCGTAACCGGGCCAGTTCATTGGCCGTGTTGTTCGTTATGAGTTTCTCATCCAGATAAAGCTCGCCTTCATAATCCGTATCCATGGTGGAAAGGATGTAGAGCAAAGTCGACTTGCCGCAACCCGATTTCCCCATGATGGAAACGAATTCGCCATGCTCAATGCTGAACGAAATGTCTTTCAGCACGTGAAAATCAACCGGAAACCGGAAGTGCTTCTGAATATTCTTCGCTTCCAGAACCTTGCTCATTGTCCTCTTATTATGTCAACGGGATCGATCTTCTCGGCCTTCTTCGCAGGCAGGTATCCTGCAAGGAACGTGGAGACCAATGCAAACGTGATCCCGATCAGGTAGTACCGATAATTGTACGTAATAGGGTACGTGGTGATGGTGGGTAAACTCGGTGTGTTGTACGGGATATTATCGATGATGAACGATCCGGTCAACCCAAGAAGCAGCCCCATGATGCCGCCCACCAAGCCGATAAGAATGGCCTGGCTCATGAAAATGAGCTTGACATCATTGCCCGAAAAGCCGGTTGCCTTCAGAATGGCGATGTCGTTCATTTTTTCATAAATAAGCATGTTGAGGATGTTGTAAATACCGAAACCGGCCACGGTAAGTAAGGTGATGGAAACCACATACGTAATGAGGTTCCGTGCTGACGAACCGGTGTCGAACTGGGCGTTGGCCGTTTTTATATCGATGGCCGTGAGCTTGTGCTGACTGCTGATCTCTTTTGACATTTTCGGTGCCAACTCCATGTCGTAAAGTTTTACGTTGATGTCGGAAATGTAATCGTTGCCGCCACCTTGCAGTTGTTGGGCTGTTTTCAAGTTCACATAACTCTGAACGTTATCCACGGTGGCCAATCCACTCTGGAAAATTCCTACGATCTTCAGTGGAATGATGCTTCCATTCACCGATTTCACCTGAATCCGATCCCCGATTCTGACAGACATTTTCGCGGCAATTCCCGAACCAAGCAGAATGCCTTTGTTGTTCTTTACCAGTCCTTTCGGATCTCCTTCCACTATGTAATCGCCAAAATTGAACAGTTCCAGCTCGTCCAGAACATGAATGCCAGTGATCATACCGTTCAGCTGAATGGAACCGGCCAGATAGAACACGTTGGCATTCACTTGGGGCGTAACGCCTTTCACACGCTCGTCTTTCCTTAATTGGGAAATGAGCGGCAAGGCGTTATGGATCCGAACCTGACTCTGTTTTGGTTTAATGGATGAAACAACGGTAAAGCTTTGATCGAAATCGGTGAGTAGATCAACGGGCTGCGATTCGCTCGGTTCGATCTCGTTGTAGATGTGGATGTGGGGTGTACGATTGAGGATCAATCCATCCAACAGACCGTTCAAACCTGTCATGAAGCTGATCATGGTGATGAACATGCCAATGCCGAATGTCACGCCCAGCGCAGCAACACCTGATTGTTTGATCCTCGAAAGCAGGTGCGTACGGGTGATGTCGAAAATGACGCGATAATTCGTCATGACGCTATGGGTTTACCAGAATTGCCGTTGTATCCAGACCAGAGGTTATCTCAAGCCACTCCATGTTCCGCTTGCCAATGCCAACGGTAACCTGTCCATCTACGGTTTTCACCTGATCATCATCGAAAAGAAATTCTGATGGAATGACGAGTACATTCTCTGATTGCGATATGATGATGTTGGCTTCTCCTGCAAGTCCGTTATACAATCCTTTTGGCAGCGTCACGAAAGTAGCCTCAACCATGAACGTCTGGGTTCGGGTGTCCTTCGAAGGAGAGATCTTGCTGATGGTGGCTTCGAAAACGGTATCAGCAAATGCATCTAACGTGATCAATGTGCGTTGGCCCACCTGCACTTTGGCAATATCAACTTCATCCACCAACATTTTCAGTACGAAGGCGTCTCGCATGCCGATCTGAGCAAATGCTTGTTGGGTGGTGACCGATTCACCTTCGTTTTTCAGAATCGAATACACTTTTCCTTTCATCCGCGACCGGATGGAATAATCGCCCAATCGGGTCAGTGCACGCTCCAATTCGTTCTTAGATAGTTTCAATTGATTACGAAGTTCCCGATCGGTTTCCTGCAGTGATGATCGTAATGTGGCCAATCGGTTTACCGATGACTCGTATTTCAACTTCCGGTTTTCCAGGTCTACTTGAGAGCCGATTTCCTTTTCTGCCAAACGTTGCTGGCGGGCATAGTTCAGAGAGTCGATGCGTAGCTGGTCGGAGGCCATTCGGATCTCATCCTTTATCCTAGCCAGCGCGCTGGCCGCTCCTGAGTAGCTTTCTTCAGACAACTGTCTTTTAAGCGCAGCATTTTCGGCATTGATTGCTGGCTCTGCAGCCTCCAATTCTGCCAAAAGTTGACCGCTGATCACCGTGTCGCCTTCTTCGATCAGCACGCGGGTCAGCACGCCAGATGCTGTTGGGAATACTTCGTAGAGTTCTACCGGTTCCACCGTAACCGATGCATACACGGATTCAACGAGGGTTCGGTATTCCGGACGTATTTCCTCTTTGGTCCGGTTGCATGAACCAAGTACGATGACAGCAATGAGGAGGGTGATTGGTAAGTGTGTACGGTTCATTCCGGATGGTAATTGATGCCTGCAAGAAAGTACAAATACAATGTTCAGTTCATTGCAGCGATCGTCCTTTAATATGATTTTTGTCAGGGATCGAAGCCATCTAAAAAGAAAAGCCGCTCATTGAGCGGCTTTTCTTCGGTCTATTCCCAAATGATCCGTTCTGGGGAGTTGTACCAGGTCTCGTAGTGTTTCTTGTACATCTTCTCAATCGGATTCCTCTTGATCTTCATGGTCGGAGTGAGGAGCTCATTCTCAACAGTCCACGCGGTCTTTGCCACAATGGCCTTTTTCACTTGCTCATGATGATCCAGTTCAGGGTTCACACGGTCGAGTGTTTTGAGGATGCTGTCCGTCAATTCGGTCTTCGATTTTTTAGCTCCTGATTCAGAAATGACCACCAAGGCTATCGGCTGCGGAATTCCGTCTCCCACCACACATACTTGTTCGATGTCGGAGTTCTCAGAAATTCTCATCTCAATAGGCGAAGGGGCAACGTATTTCCCTTTGGTGGTTTTGAAAAGATCCTTCACACGACCTGTGATCTTCAAGAACCCTTGGTCATCGATGTAGCCTTCATCCCCAGTACGAAGCCATCCATCCACCATGGTCTCTGCTGTCAATTCAGGCTCCTTGTAGTAGCCGTCCATCAACGCTTCGTGCTTCACAAGGATCTCTTTGATGTCGCTCAGCTTTACCTGGCAATCAGGCAACGGTTGTCCTACATAACCAACTTTGATGGCGTTGTTTCTGGTAACGTGGCTGTAGCAGCAGTTCTCCGTCATGGCGTAAGCTTCCTGAATATTAATGTCGAGCTTAGCGAACCAATGGATCAGTGAGTCGGGTGTTGGTGCTGCACCGGTGAAAACATTCTGTGCCTCCTGCAGACCCAAACCTGTTTTGATCTTCTTTTTCACGATACCGTTGAGGATCGGGATCTTCAAGAACAGATCGAGTTTGTTCTGTGGCATCTTGGCAAGGATCCCTTGCTGGAATTTGCTCCAGATCCTCGGTACTCCAAGGAAAACGGTCGGCTTCGATTCTGCCAGGTTAGCAGCAAACGTATCCAGCGACTCTGCGAAGGAAACAGGGCTTCCGGTATAGATACTTCCCATTTCAACCAACAAACGTTCTGCAATGTGGCAGAGTGGGAGGTAGGAGAAGAAACGTTGCGTATGCGGCTTCAATTGTAGTTCGTCCATTGCCTTTTCGGCAGCCCAACCGAAGTTGTGGAACTTGTGCATTACGCCTTTAGGCATACCTGTGGTGCCCGATGTGTAGATGATGGTGGCCAGATCATTCGGGTCGCGATGAACGTTCTCCTTTATCGGCTCCACGTCTTTTACCAGACTGTACCACTCATCATAGCCAGGCTCGGTGTAAAACGGGAAAGCGATACACTTCACATTATCCGGAACCCCTGGTCGCATGGACGCCCAATCGTCCAACTTTCCAACGAACAGCAATTTTGATTCGCTGTGCTCCAGGATCTGCTTGATGGTTTCATCATTCAGGTTCGGGTACAACGGAACACCACAGTATCCGGCCATTTGGATGGCCAGGTCGGAAATGATCCAATGCGCACAGTTTTTGGATATCATGGCGATCTTGGTACCCGGTTCGTAACCCAGTCCTTTCAGGTACGCGGCCATTTTGCGTACCTCCTGACCGGTTTCTTTCCAGGTCCATTCGTGCCATTTTCCGTTGATAGGTTGGCGCATGTACACCATGTCTGGCGATTCGCGTTCCCAACGGTACATCATGTCTAAAGGAAGTGGACGGCTCATATTTCTTCGTTTACGTTAGCGATTATGCCCATATCGGGCCGTTTGACTTATATCAAGCGACCAAAAATAAGCTTTCATCGACATCATGCAAGAGTCTTGTCGATGAGATGGATCTATAGGAATCATAGATCAGAGCCGAAAAAACCGCCTTTTTCAGGCCATTTTCTTTGCCAGAACCGTGTTGTAGGTATTTGCTGCCTCTTTCATCTTACCGAAATCCTCTCCGTCAATCAGCATCGTGTCGTTTGCAGTAACGGTGCCAATGAGTGTGTAATCGATTCCTGAAGCGGCCATCAGTTCAACGAAAGCTTCTTGATCTGATGGGGAAACAGAGACCACCGCACGGCTTTGGCTTTCTCCGAAAAGGAATGCATCCTTTCTTATCTCGGCATCGGTTTCAATGTCAAAACCGAAACCTCGGGGCATGGCACTTTCCAAGAGAGCCACGAAAAGACCACCATCCGATACATCGTGTACGGATCTCACGGTCTTTTCTTTTATCAACGTCAATATCTGCTGTTGAAACTCGAACTCCTCGTCCAGGTCAATGTAGGGTGCAGGAGAGCCTTTCACACCTCTGAAACTGTACAGATATTCAGATGAGTTGATATCGTTCCTCGAGGTGCCTATCACGTAGATCATATCGCCTTCGTTCTTGAAGTCGAGAGTCATGCGGTTACCCTTATCCGTAAGTAATCCCACCATTCCGATGGTAGGAGTAGGGAAGACCGGTTCTGTCTTGTCCTTGAAAACCGATTGATTGTAGAAACTCACGTTTCCGCCTGTTACAGGCGTATCGAATTTACGGCAGGCAGCACCCATTCCTTTAATGGCTCCTACAAATTGCCAGTAAACCTCTGGTGAGTACGGATTTCCGAAATTAAGGCAGTTGGTGACTGCCGTGGGCTCCGATCCTGTGCAAACAAGATTACGTGCCGCCTCTGCCACTGCTATCTGAGTTCCTTTTTCGGGATCGGCATTGATGTAGCGTGAGTTGCAATCAACGGTCATTGTCAGGGCGCGATTACTGTCTTTCAGATTCACAACCGCAGCGTCAGAAGGCGAATTGGTGCTCATGTTCACCGTGCCTACCATGCTATCGTATTGTTCGTACACCCAGTTTTTAGATGCAATGTTCAAATGTCCGATCAAGTGCCACGCAGCATCCTTATAACTCTCTGGCTCAGCAAGTTGATCAATGCTGAATTTTTGGAATTCCGCATAGTACGCAGGTTCTTTATACTGACGTTCATACACAGGTGCGCCTCCTCCAAGAACAAGGTCCCAAGCTGGAATCTCAGCTTTCAATTCTCCATTCATGAAATAGCGAAGTGTTCCTCCCTTTTCACCGAGGTTGGGAGCGGTCACAACACCGATTTCCACGCAGTTC
>JBFHEW010000131.1:0-6655 GCA_041583955.1 Bacteroidia bacterium
ACAGGCCCACAAGGCCCACAAGGAGTTCAAGGACCTACCGGCCCGATGGGATTGACAGGAGCCACTGGTCCGCAGGGACCGCAGGGTGTGGCAGGAGCCGATGGAGCAGATGGTGTCACAGGCCCACAAGGCCCGCAAGGAGTTCAAGGACCTACTGGCCCGATTGGATTGACAGGTGCTACTGGTCCGCAGGGACCACAGGGTGTGGCAGGAGCCGATGGAGCAGATGGCGCCACAGGTCCTCAAGGTCCACAAGGAGTTCAAGGACCTACAGGCCCAACAGGATTGACAGGTGCCACCGGTCCACAGGGGCCACAGGGTGTGGCAGGAGCCGGTGGAGCAGATGGTGTCACAGGCCCACAAGGCCCGCAAGGAGTTCAAGGACCTACAGGCCCGACAGGATTGACAGGTGCTACTGGTCCGCAGGGACCGCAGGGTCTGGCAGGGGCCGATGGAGCAGATGGTGTCACAGGTCCCCAAGGCCCTCAAGGAGTTCAAGGACCTACTGGCCCGATTGGATTGACAGGTGTCACCGGTCCTCAGGGAGTTCAAGGACCAACGGGTTTAACGGGAGCCACTGGGCCACAAGGTCCGACAGGAGCGTTCACTGCACTTGAAGATGCGGATGCGGATACTCGGATACGGGTAGAAGCGAATCCGGATGACGATGTGATCCGGTTTGATATAGAAGGAACCGAGGCATTCCGAATGGAAAAGACCGCTGGAGGTTTTTACAGACTCGACATACCGAACAATGATGGCGGAGTATTCATTGGACCAAACGCAGGAAATTCATCATCGATCCCTAATAACTTCAATACGTTCATAGGAAGTTCGGCCGGAGAAAACAACAATGGGGTCGAAAATACGATGGTCGGTTGGAGTGCGGGCCAATTCAATGCTTCTGGAAACCAGAACACGTTCGTTGGTAGTGGTGCTGGTAGGGGCTCGTCCGGGAGCGGTAACGTTTTCATTGGTAACAAAGCCGGTAATAACGTGACGGCAAGCAACAGGCTTCACATTGACAATAGTAATACGGCAACACCATTGATCTATGGCGATTTCAACAGCGACATCGTTGGAATCAACGGTAAGCTTGGCGTGGGAACACAAACGCCTGTTGATAGACTCCATGTTGAAGGGGCCATTCGCATGGTGGATGGTAACCAGGCAGTCGGTTATATCCCTGTTTCGGATGCCAACGGAACCATGATCTGGACAGACCCGGCCACCGTTGTCGGTGGGTCCTCTGATGCTATTTCAGACGCGGACGGAGACACTAAAATTCAAGTAGAGGAAAGTGCTGATGAAGACATGATCCGATTCGATATTGCCGGAAATGAGGCGTTTCGATTGGAACGGTTAAGCGGGTCCAACGTACCTGTGTTCAACTACCAAAGCACTTCCTTCTATTTAGGAAACGCCATCAGCCCTAATGCTGTAGATGGTTTCAATGTGGCCATTGGTTATAATTCGGCCACTGCGCTTGGAGCTTCCAGTGGTAATGTCTTTGTCGGTAGCGGTTCTGGTCGATACCAGACCACTGGAGAGAACAATACTTTCATCGGTTTAAGAGCAGGCCTATCAAACACGGTTGGTACTGGAGTGGTTTCTATCGGTGCATACTCGGCTGAGAATCTTGTTTCGGGCACAGGAAACGTAACTATTGGATATTCAGCAGCTCAGAATAAGACCGGTGGTGATAACAATACCATCATTGGAAAAAATGCAGGTTTGAATAACGCGAATGGAGCAGGTAACGTCTTTATTGGCACTTCGGCAGGTGCCAATGAAACAGGGAGCAATAAACTCTACATTGAAAATACCAACTCCGGCACTCCCCTAATTTACGGGGAGTTTGATAATGACCTGGTCAGGGTAAACGGAACATTTGAGGCGCGTGAAAGCATTGCCAATGCCTCAGAGTTCGTTGCTATCATCAGAAACACGAGTAACAGCGGCTGGGCCAACGGGCTTAAGATAAGGGCAGGTGAGAACACCCAATCCACAAACAACCGGCTCATCTCTTTCCGAAGACCTGACGATACGGAGATAGGTGCCATACGCCAGATCACTTCTTCAAGCGTGGACTACAACACCACCTCCGATGAGCGCCTCAAGACCAACATCACCCCAACAACCAAAGGGTTGCATGACCTGATGCAGATAGAGGTGAAGGATTATGTGTACAAAGAGGACCTGGACAAACCGCAGACCGGTTTCATAGCGCAGCAGGTTTATCAGCATTACCCCAATGCCGTTTCCGTAGGAGGAGAAGATGTGAAATCCGACCCATGGATGATGGATTACGGCAAGATGACACCCTTGTTGGTAAAGGCCGTGCAGGATCAACAAGCGTTGATCGATAGACTTCTGAAGGAGAATCAGGAGTTCAGAACAGAGTTGAACGCATTGAAAAACAACAAATGATCCTTAAAACCATGAATGCGAAAACATTGGTCAATCTATTGGTAGGTGTGTGTCTGTACACACCTGCAATGGCCCAGACCGACCTCGTCACAGTAGGCGGAGAAGGCACAGGAGCTGGCGGAAAAATGAGTTTCAGCATAGGACAGGTGTTCTATGCAGAGAATAGCGGCTCTGGGGTAAGCAGTAGCCAAGGTGTGCAGCAAGGTGATGATCATGGGCTGATGTGGACAGGTGCCACTTCAACCGATTGGTCTGTCGGAAGCAACTGGAGTAAAGGGATTGTGCCGACCGTTTCAGACAGTGCCATCATCACAGCCTATCCTACCAACCAACCGCACATCACCACCGGTGTACTTTCTCCTACCGAGATCGACAATATCAATGTACGCGCTGGTGCCGAGCTGACTGTTGATGCTGGGAAAGCCCTCACGGTCTTTGAGCAACTGTACAATGACGGAACCATGCGTGTTAAAGCAAATGCTTCCAGCATCGGTTCCCTAATTACAGAAGGAAGCATTAGCGGAAGCGGAACGTTTGAGATGGAACAATACCTGCAAGGTGCTGGTGGAGGTACTCCAAGTGGTCTGTTCTTCTATGTAGGCAGTCCGGTTGCTGATGCGCAAGTATCCACATTTGATATTGCCAGTGGTAACAAGGTTTGGAGTGCAGATGAGACCACAACCTCATACCCGCAGATGAACAACGGCAGCACCACGCTCGACCCAATGACGGGATACGTGGTGCGGATGGGTTCCGATGGCGTAGTGACCTACAGTGGCAGTAGCTACAACACAGGAACCTTTACGGATAACACCATTACCAGAACAGGAACCACGGATAACAACCGTGGCTACAACCTGATGAGCAATCCATATCCCTCCACTCTGAGTTGGGATCTGGCCAACCGTACCAACCTGAGTCCGACCATGTGGTACAGAACCCATCAAGGAACGACCATGCTCTACGATACCTACAACGCCACCAATAACATCGGTACCAACAACAATGGAAATGGTAACATCACCGGAGAGATTCCGCCAACACAGGCGTTTTGGGTACGTGTTCCTACGGATGGACTGACGGGCGAACTCAGCTTTACTGATGCCATGCGCAGTCATGCAGGTTGGAGCAGCATCTATAAGCAATCGGCAGCAGAAGGGTTGGTGAGAATGAGCATCAGCAACGGAACGCTCTCGGATGAAACCATCATCCACTTCAACTCAGATGCGCAGAACACGTTTGATGACCACGATTCGCAGAAATTCTGGGCAGCGGCAAGTGTTCCTCAGCTTTATACTACCTCAGGAGCGGACACGCTCGTCATCAACGGACTGGAAAGTGTAGCTACGAATCCGATGGTTGACCTTGGAGTGAAGCTTCCATCGCAAGGCGATTACACTCTCACCGCCACGGAGATTGACATGGTAGATGATGTGTGGTTGGAAGACAGATCGCTGAACGTGTTCCAGAACCTCCATCAAGATGCGACCTACGATTTTACAGAAGAAGCTGGAAACATTCCAACCCGCTTTGCGCTGCATTTCGGCATGTCCATCACCGATATCGACAATACGGATGAGTTCAGATCGCAGGTGTTCTCCACAGGAAGTGAGGTGAACATCATCCTATCGGAAGCCATCAACGGAACAGCCACCATTTACGACCTGGCCGGCAAGCTGATCGCTACCGAGATCATTCACTCAGACAGAACCACATTTCCCGTGAATTCTGCCACAGGCATTTACATCGTAAAACTCGAAAGCGACAGAGGAACATCCACGCATAAGATCCACCTGTAAGGGCGTACGGCCGTACGCCCCTACCTGAACCTGAAACATTGAAAGCATGAACACCAAGAAAAGAACATACAGAAGACCGCAGATCAAGAAAGTGACCATCGACAATGAAATAAACATGGTCATGATGTCCTACGGCCCCGAAGGTGGCGACCCGGAAAGCAGTTTCAAGAAACTTAACCCACTTAGGTGGTGGAGGTAGTGAGAAGGCAGCCAATAGACTTCAGATTACAGACAAATAATCCCAAAGCCCAATAAACAACATCATGAAAAAGCTTCTAACCATTCAAAGCCTCGTTTTCCTTTTTTCCTTTTTCTCTTTTCATGCAAACGCGCAAGCACCAGCTGGTTTCACCTTCCAAAGCGTGCTTCGCGATGCCAATAACGACCTCATCCTGAATACAACGGTGGGTACACGGATCAGCATTCTGCAAGGCAGTAGCAGCGGAACGGCTGTGTATGTGGAAACACACTCCGCAAGCACCAACGCCAATGGCCTTTTGACCCTTGAAGTAGGAGGCGGAAGTGTGGTCAGCGGAACATTCTCCAGCATCGATTGGAGCAACGGCCCATACTTCGTCAAAGCGGAGACCGACCCGGCTGGCGGCACTTCTTACACCATTACCGGAACGCAACAGATGATGAGTGTGCCCTATGCGTTGTATGCAGCCACGAGCGGTTCGGGAACTTCGCTACCATCAGGAAGCAGCGGACAGACCCTGCGTCATAATGGAAGTGGTTGGGTGGCGAGTGGTAGTCTTTTCAATGATGGAACCAAAGTTGGCATAGGGACTACTAACCCTCTCCAAAATCTGCATATTGCCAGTGTATTAAAGCCTGGGATCCATTTGGAACAAACCGGGTCAGGAAATGAGCAGATATGGAATGTAGCAGGTGGCGCTGAGAATTTTCACATTAAGGATGCAAGTAACGGAAACCGTACTCCCTTCATCATCAACCCGAATTCCCTATCGAATAGGATTGTCATTTCTAACGAAAATGTGGGTATTGGAACTACTTCGCCAAGCTTTCTATTGGATGTCAATGGACAAGCACGGGTCTCAGGCGCAATCCGCATGGAAGACGGCAACCAACAGGCGGGTTACATTCCGGTTTCGGATGCCAATGGTAACATGACGTGGACAGATCCCTCTACCATCGTAACCGCTGCAGATGGGGATGGTAACTCAAGCAACGAGTTGCAGACACTTTCTCAATCGGGCCTGAACGTGACCCTGAGCAACGGTGGCGGAACGGTCACTATTCCTACACAGACTGAACTTGCTGATGCTGACAGCGACACTAAAATTCAAGTAGAAGAAAGTGCTGATGAAGACATGATACGATTCGATATTGCAGGAACGCAGCAAGCCCGCATTAGCACAAATGGTAACGGGTCGCCTTTGCTTGAGTTGAATTCGATCGGTGGTAATCTGTATATCGGGACGAACGTGGGAGTGTCGGATATGGGCGGCTTCAACACGTTCATCGGTCAGTTCGCGGGGGCTGCGCACAACAGTGGTTCAAATAACACAATTATCGGATCAGATGCTGGAAGAGCCAATTCCGGAGGATCCGATAACACGATCATTGGCGCGAAAGCTGGGGTTTTGAGCACTGGATCGGGGAATGTTTTCTTAGGGTCCAACTCCGGGTATTTCGAATCTGGGAATAACAAACTTTATATCCATAATGACAATTCTGGATCGCCTCTTGTCTATGGGGAGTTTGATAACCGCCTGATAAGAGTAAACGGAACATTTGAGGCGCGTAAAAGCATTGCCGAAAATTCAGAGTTTGTTGCAACCATCAGAAACACAAGCAACAGCGGCTGGGCCAACGGGCTGAAGATAAGGGCTGGACAGAACACCCAATCCACAAACAACCGGCTCATCTCCTTCAGAAGACCGGACGATACGGAGATCGGTGCCGTGCGTCAGACCACCTCTTCCAGTATCGATTTCTGGAGCCCATCCGACCAGCGCCTGAAAACCAACATACAGACCACCACCAAAGGGCTGACCGATCTGATGCAGCTACAGGTAAAAGACTACGTGTACAAGGACGACCCCACAAAACCACAGACGGGTTTCATTGCCCAAGAGGTGTATGAGGTGTTCCCCAATGCGGTTTCCGTTGGTGGCGATGATGCCAAGACCGACCCTTGGATGATGAACTACGGTAAACTGACACCCTTGTTGGTAAAGGCCGTGCAAGACCTTACCGAACTGGTAGAGAAACAACAGCAAGAGATAGAGGCGCTGAAAGCAGCCATGAGATAAGAACAGCAAACCCCGAAAGACAGAAGCCTCCCAGGGTCGAGGTTGCGATAGAATTGGACAAGTGCGCAACCTATAGCCGCACCGCGAGGTGCGGCTGCTGTTTTAATAAGAAAGTGAATTGCTCTTACGGAGCCACGCTGCTTACCA
>JBFHEW010000132.1:0-6641 GCA_041583955.1 Bacteroidia bacterium
CGTAGCAGTCGACCATTCGGAGAATTCCGAAGTAAACGAAGATCAGGTTTGGACCTGCTCCATGCATCCCCAGATCAGACAGAACGAACCGGGTGATTGCCCGATCTGTGGTATGGATTTGGTACCAGTAAGCGAGGGTGGCGCAACGGGTGAGAATAGCTTCGAAATGAGTGAAGCTGCCATACAACTTTCCAATATTCAAACTTCGATGGTGATGCGCGGCAATTCAGAGCGCAGCATTCGATTACAAGGAAAAGTGAAGCAGGATGAGCGTAGCATATCCTTGGTCACAGCGCGCTTTGCAGGCCGATTGGACAAGCTGGAAGTTAATTTCACCGGAGCCGAAGTAAAAAAAGGCGAGCGTTTGGCAAGCATCTATTCGCCTCAATTGGTCACTGCCCAGCGTGAGTTATTAGAGGCTCTGAAGGTGAAGAATACGACACCGCAGATCTACGAAGCTGCCAAAAACAAGCTCAAACTTTGGAACCTCAGCGAGGCGCAAATACAAGCCATTGAGCAAGGCGGACAACCTAAAGAACACATCGATATTACCTCTCCCATTTCTGGCATCGTTACACAACGGATGGCAACCTTGGGCGAGTATGTGAAGGAAGGTTCCGTGCTTTTCCATGTCACGGATCTAAGCAAAGTTTGGGTCATGTTTGATGCCTACGAAGGCGATCTTCCGTTCATAAAAAAGAACGCTCCTATCTCGTTTGAGGTCAGTTCGGTGCCCGGAAAGACCTTCAAATCTCTAGTGAGGTTTGTTGATCCTGTTCTGGATCCAAAAACAAGAACGGCTTCGGTAAGAGTGGAGCTATCCAACCCGAATTGGGAACTCAAACCAGAGATGTTTGCCAATGGAACAATCACGGTAGCACCCATTGGAAAAGACGAATTGATGGTGCCGCGTTCTGCGGTTATGTGGACTGGAAAACGCTCGGTTGTTTACGTCAAAGTGCCCGAAACGGAAGTTCCAACATTCGAGTTCCGCGAAGTGACTTTGGGTTCAGAATTGAACGGAAACTACGAGATCTTGTCTGGATTAGAAGAAGGCGAAGAAGTAGTCACAAACGGCACATTCAAGGTTGATGCTTCCGCCCAGTTAGCAGGAAAGAAAAGCATGATGAACCGCACTGGAAAAGCTGCACCAACGGGCCATGACCACGGCAAAATGACCTCGATGTCATCGGAAGAAAAACCAAACTTGTCAGAGGCCAAATTCACCGTCTATGGCAATTGCGAAATGTGCCAGAAACGAATTGAGAACGCAGCCACAGCAGTTGCTGGTGTTCAACATGCCACTTGGGACAAGGACACTAAGATTTTCACAGCACATTTTGATAAAACTAAAACGGATAAGACAGCTTTGAGCAAGGCCATCGCTAAAGTTGGGCACGATACGGAGTTTGACAAAGCCGAAGAAAAGACCTACAACAATCTGGCTGGGTGTTGCCAGTATGACCGCTCCAATAAATAAAATGTTTTACCTATGTTTAACCCATAAATAAAAATCCCTTGCAAACGATTGGTTTACAAGGGATTAAAATTTAACTGGTGACCCCGGCAGGGTTCGAACCTGCAACCCTCAGAGCCGAAATCTGAGATTCTATCCAGTTGAACTACGGAGCCTTTACCGGATGCAAATGTAATCCTATCGTTTGAACTGCTCCAAACTAAAGGTCGAATTTATTGTGGGTGATAGATCCGCTTTGCATTCTTATACACTTCGGCCTTATCCAAGCTCATTCTCTTTAGCTCATGCTGAGCAAAAGGCGCCATTTGATCGGTACTGTGCGGGCTATCGGGAAAGCTGGATGAACCGAAGGCATTGATGCTTTCGATGATGGGTCCGTCTTGGGTGAATTGTACCAACTGTACGTAGCCATCTCCGGCAACCATCCTGTTCCTGCCATCTTCCATGAAGTGACCGAACACCGCTCTGATGGCATCAGGACCTCCCGCCACGGCCACCGATCTGCCGTTGCGTTCGAGTACTTGCAACTCGCGAAGGGCAATGTCGATGGTTCCGAACTTCGCTATCATTTTGGCTTTGGCCTTCGAGATGCAATCCACGTACATGGCCATGCGCTTTTCTGAGTCGTTAGCAGCCTCATCGCGGATGTTCCCGTTATAGTCGAGCAACTCGTAAATGGTCATGAGCAACATGGGGAAATTGCGGTCCAACGTATCGGCCGTTCTGTCAAACGCAGCAATGCGCTCTATGGCATCTGCAATTTCGGGGTACTTCTTGCCGTCAAGTGCAAACAGCTCGTCCATCCAGAATTGACCGCGGTAGGTCATGCGTTGCGGATAGGTATGGTCGAATTTCAACTTCTTGAATTCTTCGTAGGTCATTTTCTTATTGGCATACTCTCCTTCCATGATCTCGTAAGTACGCAGGCTTCGGTTGTTGTACTTGTTCCGATAGCCGATGTGCGGATTGTACTCTTCCAATTTGCGGTTCTCGGACCTGGCGGTGGCCTCAAAACCGGAGTTATTGGTATTGAAAACCCAACCACACTCCGGATTGAGGAACTGCGCGAAGCTGTCAACCGGCAGGAACGTGTCCCACAAGGTCAATGAGGTGTCTCCGGGAACCACCTTGCTCCAATCGTATCCGTTGGCCCGATCCGGGATATACCCATTGGAGATGAAATAGATCGTATCGTACCTGTCTGCATAGGTGATGTTCTGACGAGACAGCCCTTGAATATCCAACGCCTGTTTGAACTCCGTGAAATTGCGTGCCTTGTTCATTCGGAACCATTGCACAATGGGATAGATGTTCATGAGTGCGGGCATTCGGAGCGAGAAGAATCCGTGTTCGTTATCGATGGTAGGTCCGTAAATGCTGTTGTAGAATTTCTTTCCAACGGTGATCTTGAACCAGCCGTTCTTGCCAAGCGCCACTTTCAGTTTGGCGCGTTTCTTCTCGAGCCTGTGCCACTTTCCATCCACCGAATACCAGTATTTCTTCTTTGGGTGCATCTTCAGTTTGAAAACGTCCAACTCATCCAGATTTCCGGTAGTATGCGCCCAACCAAGGTTTTCGTTCGACCCTAAAAAGATGGTAGGAGAGCCATGGAACAGACCACCTACGATGTTCCACCCCTCTTCTGAGCAGACATGTGCCTCATACCATGACAATAGGCCTTCAATGGGTTGATGCGCATTCACTGCCAAGTACGTATTGCCGTCAGCGGTCTTATTGGAGTTGAATGCATAGGCGTTGGAACCGATACCATCTTCGTCTTTCGGAACCTGACGTTCTATCTTTCCACTTACCATATCCTCCACGGTTCCTTGTACACCACCCATCAACGCCATTGCCAACATGTATCCGGTAACGAAATCCTGCGGCTTCACAGGCATCATCTTCTTGTTCCAGACCAGGTCGGGATGCGCATAGTAGAATGCATTGGCACCTGCTGCTGCACCTTCGAGCACACGCTTCAGGTCTTCGGGGATACTTTCTTCGTAGTGCTCATTCACATAATCGACAACACCGAGGAATTGAACTGCGAAATCGATCTTGGCGCCATCAACTCCTTGTCTTGTTCCCAACAGACCGCGCATGGCGGACAGCATGAACTGGGAATTCTCGACATCATCTTCGGCCGTGGCCCATTCGAGACCGTAGGCCACTTCGGCATCGGTCTTGGCAAAAATGTGGGGCACACCATATTCGTCTCGAACGATATCGATCTTGGAAGGGTCGAATGCAGTTTGAGCAATGGCATTTGTGCAAGTAAGAACGGTGAGGAGCGGTAAAATGTACTGTTTCATGAAATGGAATGCGTGCATTGCGTTTCCATCAAAAGTAATCGCCCATTCGGAATACGCCAGCGTTCTCTACGGAAACCGTTCAAACACGTAGATGTCGAAAATCTGGTGGTGATGGTGCGTTTCGGTGAGGTTCATGGAAGACTGAAGCGTCTCGAGAATACCATTATCAGGCCGAACGAAAGCAGAAGCCGCATCGAGGAAAATGACTCGCTGTGCGTCAATCGGTTGCAACTCCTCTTTACGGTTTATGCAGAGAATGTGATGGGAAGCCATGGCGCTATCGAGCGCAGCAGTTGGAACATCCTTGTCGCGAAGCGAAAACCAAGCCCGGTTGTAGTGATAGGCAAAGGCAAGGTTGAAATGCGATGGTGAGATGTAGACGATGGTACGGTCGTCCTTCAGTCTTGCAATGTGTTTGGCGGTATCTGCGATCTTACGGTTGTTTGGCGGATCCGTATCGGTAGTGGCAACTGATGCCACGACCAATAAAACCGCACCCACGAATGAGAATCTGAAATCACTCCACGCGATATTCACCAACCAGGCAACAGATAGAAAGAGCGGAACCGAAGTGAAGAGAATGTACCTATCGATGAACATAGGCAGATAGAACTTGGAGATGAAGAACATGAGCCCGTACGGCACAATGAACCAAAGGAGAACCGTGAGGCCCGCATGATGGGCCATGGCCGCATTGAGGCGCTGCCTGATCGGGTTCTTTTGGGTAAGTGCCCACCCCAAAACCACTACTGCGAGAATGAGAACGGTGGTAACGCGGTCGTTGAGCAAGAGGTTGATGCTCCCGTATAGCTCGCCCCAGCCAGGAGGCTGCACCCAGGTTCCGGCACCGCTCACCTTGCCCAATCGTTCGAAGAAAACGAATAACGAAGGCGTGTAAATGAGCAAGGTGATGATGAAGGCGCCAATGAGGTATTTCCAGTTGGCCTTTGGGAGAAAGAGGAATGCTGTGATGGCTTGGGCAAAGAGGATGTAAACGGAGAGGTAGTGCGCATAGAGCAGGATGGCGTTGGCAATGATGAGGCCGAACCAGCCAGCGAAGAGGCGAGGGTTTCTGAGGATGCTGAGGAAGAAATAGAGGGCCCAGGCAAAGACCAGGGTAAAGAGTGCGTAGACCCTGACCTCGTGGGCAAAGCGGATGTTGAAGATGCTGAAGATGAAGAGTAGCGAGGCGCTGAGGGCCATGCTCCGATGGAAGAACCTATCTCCAATGAGGAAGATGGGAATGACAGTGAGAGCGCTGAGGGTGGTGGGGAGCAAGCGCAATGAAACATCTGAATCGCCCACGAGGAGCATATAGTAATGGAGCAGCACTTCGAACAAGGGCGGGTTATTGCCCGTGTTGAGGAAGCGGATAATGTCTGCGACAGGAAACTGAGCCATGAAGATGGAGAAGGGCTCGTCTCCCGCTATGTCCGTACCGGTGATGTGAAGTAAACGAACGCTTAGGGCAAGGATGAATAGCCCGATCATGAACACGAAAGAAGGAATGCGTTCGAAAAATTTCACGGTGCCAATATCCTGAAAAATAAAGGAGCCAAGGCTGTGGGTGTGGTTGTCTTTTTACTTCGGCAGTGATCGAGGAATTTGAAAATTTCCGATCTTTAGTATCGTTGAGTCGGTGAGGGAGAGAAAGATGCTGACCAGAAACGAAACGAAGCTGCCCTTCGACAGGACGTAGCTGACCTTTGACAGGACCGAGCTGACCAATAACCACATGACGCAGACCTTTGACAGGATGGAGCTGACCAATAACCTAACGAAGCTGACCTTTGACAGGGTGTAGCTGACCAATAACCTAACGAAGCTGACATCCGACAGGATGAAGCTGACCAAAAAGATGAACAACGGGAATAACCTCATTCGAATCTTATCATGTTAACATTGATTCTCTCAGGCCTTGTTGCACACCGCGGAACGGATAGTGTGGGTGTGTTCTTGCGCAAACACGGCTTTACGCAGCGCACATCGCGGAATCTGTCGCACGATGGCGCTACGAAGCAGTTGCGAGACAGCACGGTTCAACAACTCTGCGAAGCATTGAGCTGCACTCCGAACAGTCTTTTTTTGTGGACCGGTGATCCGAGTAGCCATTTGGCCAAGCTCAAGAAGGGCTACTTTGAGAACCCTGCCGACCAGCTTGCGTGGATGGGACAGGCAGATGTTGAACGGGTTCTGAAGGAAGTTGAAGGACTGGTGGGCGGAATGGAGAAGCAATCGGTTGCTGGAACCGGTCGACTTCGTTTGAACGTAAGACGTCTGATAGAACAACGCCAACAGCCCCATCCTATGGTGTATCTGGAACGTATGGGTTTCACACGGACCCAAGCCCAAATTCTGCTTGATCCTGAAAGGAAAGCTTTTCGACTTCGGGTGTTGACGCAGCTGTGTGAGCGCTTTGAATGCTTGCCTGACGACCTGTTTGATTGGGAAGGCTCCGAAGGGCACTTTCTGAATGTGCTTCGTAAGACTCCGAGTATTGACCTTTCGGTGTCTTTGAAAGGACTTTCGTCTGCTGATGCGGCACGGGTGGTGGTGAAATTAGGAGCTAGGAGTTAGCTCGACTGCTTCGCTCCGATTCTGCTCAGGGAGGCCCTGTCTATTCGGGTTCGGGTCTTAGATCACTTCCACCACCTGAGCGGGTTCAGTTTTCTGATGACCGATGCTTCGGGGTCACAACCCGGGCCGATACATGACATCATGACCATGCTGATCTCGTTGTCGATGGTTACTTTTTTGACTTGGGGTTTTGTGTATTTCTTTTTCATTGCCGAGGTATTAGGAGTTAGGTATTAGGAGTTTGCTGGGACGAGGGACGAGAGACGAGGGACGAA
>JBFHEW010000133.1:0-6627 GCA_041583955.1 Bacteroidia bacterium
AGATCTGCATGCCAAGATAACCGAACAACTGGCGCAGATCGAGAAAATCGAAAAGGATAACAAACGATTCCGTTCGACAGCTTCGCAGGTTGATGCCCTCAAAAAACAGAAGGGAGAACTGGAGGCCATGCTGAAAGAACTTGAGCGCGACATGAGAAACATGAACAACACTATCTCAGACCTTACTGCCGAGAACGCTAAGATCAGAATGGAGAACCGAGACCTTGCTGCGAATAACGCAAAGCTGAATGATCACGTGAGTGCGCTCCAGGAAGTCGCGATCAACAACGCTTTGGTTGAGGCCGTACAAGGCAAGAAGAAACAACGACTGACGGTTGTTGCCAAACGCACAAAGGAGTTGAAGATGGAAGTAGATCTTCCGGCCAGCATGACACAGAACCTTAAGCTGAAGGTCATTGACCCACAAGGAAAGGAACTGACCGAAAAAGATGGTGTTGCAAGCATCACAGAGGTTCTGAGCGATAATACCCTTACTGCCTCACTTACCATGGTAGAAGGCGAATTGGTAACCGCTAAACGAATGAGATTGGAATTTGCTCCTAAAGCAAAATTGAAAAATGGCACTTACACACTTGAAGTGAGCAATGGGGTGAAAAGCCTAGGAAAGGTTCAGATCAAGTTGAGGTAAGTTCGGTTGGTGAGAAGGCAAAGGGCCGTTGCGAAAGCTTCGGCCCTTTGTCGTTCATAGCATTTCCATTAGCAGATCAACGGATCAGTTCCGGGACAAATATCTACCCTACCTCACTAAATGGAAAAAGCCTTTAATGGTCTCCTCGTTCGGAATTTCCAACACGTAATAGTAAACTCCATCGCTCTGGTTTCCTCCGTCCCACGGTTTCAGGTGATAATTCTCCTGCTCATAGCATTTACGTCCCCAACGGTCGAAGATCAGAATCCTATTTCCGGGATACCACTCTAAGCAAGGAAGATTGAATACGTTATTCTGAGGGGCGTTTCCGCAGAAATCGGTCTGTCCATCAAAATCTGAATTAGGATTGAACACACTTGGAGCAATCACATCGCAGAGATGCGCATCGACCCGTATGCTGACCGTGGTATCCACCTCGCAGTTATCCGGAGAAACATAGGTGTAGGTGATGGAGTGCATACCATCTCCTGCAACAAGAGGCTCAAACAATCCTTGCGAGCTTATTCCATTTCCGGAGAACGTACCTCCTGGCGGAATGCCTGTTATCATGAACGGTGGTTCTACATCACAGATCACAGAATCAAGCTCCTCAATGCTTACCATCGGTATCGCAACCACAAAAACCGTAACGGTGTCGCTTCCTACACAACCATTGTTGTCCGTAACGGTAACCTCATACGCTGTTGATTGGCTTGGCGAAACTTCGATCATCGGTCCGGTTGCATCGTTTCCCCATTCGTATGCAACCCCGCCTGTTGCAAGCAACGTGACAGACTCACCTTCACAGATGGTCACATCGTTACCGGCATCCGCGTTCACAGAAGGCAGCGTGCCGATAGTAACGGTAGCGATCCCCTGACATCCGTCAGGAGCAATTGCTGTGGCAGTGTAAGAACCGGGCGCCAGACCTACCGCGGTGGCCCCATTCTGTGTAGGAACGGTGGACCATGAGAACTGATAGTTCACCGTTGCATTCGGCACAAAGGCCGTAGCCGTTCCATCCGTGGTCCCTTCGCAGATCGGCACTGTTTGGTTGAACTCAACCGTAATGGGCGACTTTTCGAAAATAGTAACTGATGCCTGTTCGGTACATCCCACCAGATCCGTTACCGTTACCGTGTATGTTCCGGGTCCTAGATTTATGGCCGAGGAAGCCGTTTGCACAGGGCTTGTGTTCCAAGCATACTGAAAACCACCCGTTCCCCCACTGGCTGTGGCAGAAGCAAGGCCTACGTTCTGTCCTAAACAGACCGAATCGGTTGCTGTTACAGCGACTGTTATCTCCGGTACCATCACCACCTCCACCGTATCAGATGCCTCGCAACTGTTCGCATCTGTCACCGTAACCACGTAGGTTCCTACCGAAAGATCGGAAACTGTTGCCGTTGTTTGAGCCGGGTTCGTGTTCCAAGAATAATTCACCGTGCCGAATGCTCCCGACACAGTGGCTGTGACCTGCCCATCACTCTGCCCGAAACAAACGGTTTCAATTTCAGGAACATCCACCGTGAGGTAACAGGTTTGCGAACAAGCCGCCAGTTCGGAGAATGCGTTTATCACTAAGGAGTCGCCTTGAGCATCTACGACCAGAACAGGCCAGTTACCTGTAGGCGTAACCATATCCCCAGTAGCGAATTGTTCATATCCTTGAACGGTTACCGCGCACCCTGGAGGAAACGTACATGGAGGGAATCCTGGAAACTCCAGACAACCGCTACAATCGGTTGAATCTGTGAACTCATACCAAGTGAATGGTCCGATACCATCGGCCTGCATATCTCCGAATGGCGTTGCGCAAACAACAGGTCCTACACATGCCGCCTCGAACACGAATACCGAATCCATTGCAACGCAAGAACTATCGTCTGTCACTGTTACATGATAGTAATTACCGGGTGCCAGACCTGTTGCCGTGGCTGTGGTCTGGGCGGGAATGGTATTCCATAGATAGTCCACTGTGCCAATGGCACCGGAAACGATGACAGTTGCAGAAGCACTATCACCAAGACAAGCAACTACCGTATCTGGAAGATTGGCCACTATGAAACAACCACTCTGACACGCAGGCAATTGCGAAAGCGAATTGATCTGAAGCGTGTTTCCTTGCGAATCTTCGATGAACAGAGGCCAATTACCGGTAGGCTGAACGGACGGGTCATTGGAGAATTCTGCCACATACGTGGTAGGTACGGCACAACCAGGAGGCACGCTACAACCGGCAATGAAAGGTGGCAATGCGGGGAAACAAGCACTGCAATCCAATGTATCGAGTGTTTGCGACCATGTGTATGGTTCAACACCATTCGGAATGGTGATGTACCCGAGCGAATCAACGCATGCCTGAAGTTCGATACAATAGTTGACGCGGATAACGAGCGAATCGATTCCGCAAACCAACGGAACAGTGGGTGTAAAATGTATGACGTGTGTGCCTGAATCGGCCACGGCCGGATCGAATATTCCCAGAACCGGATCAACGATACCTGGTCCGGACCAAGTACCTCCTGCAGGATCTGCGACCAATGTGTCCTGCACACCATTATGGCAGTAAGGACCTGCTGGAGTGAGTTCGAGGCAATTGAGACAGATGGCCTTTGGTGGCTGGCAAGCACCAAGATCGACCGAAGCAACAAACCCCTGACCACAGGCCACTACTTCGCCCTGTGGGTTAACTGCCACATCATATACTCTACCTGGGGTAGATTGGAATCCGAGTTGGTTCAGATCCTCATCAAACTTGTAAACCCCCGTACCTGAGCCAACATAAACGTTTCCGCAGCTGTCCAACGCCAATCCTCCATTCTGTACGGAATTACCTGCAAGCGGGTCTGAAGTAGTGATACCCCCTGGAATGTTGGCAGATAGCAGCACAGAGCCATCCACGATATTCCTTTTTTCAACGATTGAACCATTCTGCGTATACAAATGATCGGTGGTTGCCGCCATGGCATTGATGCTTTGATTGGTGGCCCCATAACCGGCAACCCGGTACGAGAAGGCATAACCACTGTTGTCCTGATAACCGAGGTTCAGGTTGTCATCGAATACACCAATGGTATCGAGCGTCAGGTAATAGTATTTGCCATTGGGCGAAGCGCACATGGCCCGCACCTCGTTAGGATTACTTATAAGATTGATGGGACCTGGACTGATGCTTGCAACTTCTGCGTTGTTGATCTGAGCCCCTGTGTTCATATCTATTTCAAATACGTAACCATATCCTTGAATGGCTGTTCCTCCCAAGCTTAAACGCGTGCCACCAAGCATCAGTCTGGTGTAATCGCAATTGAAAGCCAGCTTCCAATACTCATCAAACGCACCACCGTTGGCCGTCCAAATATTAGAGCCTCCGGTAGAAATCCTTGAAATGCGCGGGTCAGTACCTGCCGTAATGAAACAATCTCCCGTTGTAGGTTCCGTTACCATTGTTCCTATCCAATAATTGGCAGAATCCCAAGGGGTTACGTAGGTCCATTGCAACGCACCTGCCGCGCTGTATTTCTGCAACTTCATAGGGGTATCACCGCCATAGATGTAAACATTCCCAAGATCATCCACGTCAACATCCCATATTCCACCCGAATTCGGGAATGCTGGAGTGGTTACCCACGGGTCGATGGTAACTGCTTGAGAATCATCGTATGCATCCAGCTCAAAACCGACCATGTTCCCTTTCAGTTTGAATCTGGAATCAATCGGTTTGTTGCTAGCAGTATAGAAGGTTGATGGCGCATGATCGGTTATCTGACCGAACACCGAAGGAACCACCAGGTTTCCTTCGCCATCCAACGTAAGTCCACTACTTCCACCATACAGCATCTTGATGTTGGAAACATCTGCTCCGGGATGAAGGATGATATTGTATTTGATCCCTTCCACTTCGTGAACCGTGTACTCCACATCGATATTCGGGTAAAGGTTCCTGTATATCAATTTCCTGAATCCGCGCACATTCGGAAGGTCGATGGTGGACCGGTCCGGTTGCAGCATGGCGTAAGTATGCTTGTCGCTGGCCATATCAACCGCAATTAGTTCAGAACCTGTGCTTGCTCCTTCCCATTTCATGGTGATGAACTCCTTTTCTTCCAAGTATTTGGGCTTGGTCTCATCACCTTTTCTGCGATCCTGATTCTTCACCTTCTTTGCACTACGGAACGTGATGCCTTCCTTATCGAAGAATATCATGGAGTTACCCCCATCGAGTGCAAAAAGCACTTCCGACCGGGTATTAGGGTTCAGGTCATTGAACTGACCTTTATTCTCAATGAAGCTACGACCGGTGGTGAGCGAACCGTTCCATTGAATATTCGAAGTTTGACAGAACGCAACTGTTGATGAACAGAGAATGCCAAGAACGACAAGAAAATGTCTCATACGACTTTGGGGTTGGGGTGTGTAAGACGCGAAATACGTAATTTTTGACCAATGACAGGAAACGAATGACAGAAGACCTTGGAAAGCATCCATATTCCGCCCGATCACTCCGCGGTGCAGGGAACAATGATCACGTCAACGGATGAACAATTGATAGACCATTAGCCCGATACCTGTAAAACCCATCAACGCCATGATGAACGTACGCCAGAAGAAATAACCCCGTCTCTTGTGATAGCTTGCCGATATGAACGACAGCAAAATCACACCACAGGAGAAAACAATCCAGTTCATGACTGCAAATAAAAGTCTGGAATTACGGTTAACATGTATGTTCGGTCACATTACAATCATGAAAACGCTATCTGTCTCAATCGGGCGCACTAACTTTGCAGCCATGCGGAAGAGCGTTCTATGTATTCTTATGTGCGTAACCGGTCTTTTAGGCCGTGCGCAGGATAATGAGAACACCCAGATACTGACAGCCGGTGTGGAATTCCGCCCCATTTTCCCGGTCGATTTCCTGAAAACCGCAGACCAGACCGTTGCCAATGACGAATTCAGCATTCTGGTTTCTCCGAAATTCAGTTTCTCGGCAGGCATGGTTATACGCTATGGGTTCCATGAGCGGTTCGCGTTGGAAACCGGTCTCAGCTTCGTGCAGCGCAATTACAATCTTACCATCGAAAAAGATGCAACGCCTGGTATATCACCGGATCCAGGCAGCCCTGCCTACAAGAGCGAGACGGACTTCACCATCATTGGCTACGAGCATCCTGTTAAATTGCTCGTATTCGTACAATTGAGCGAACATATTTTCATGAATGCCGCGGCTGGCCTTCAACTCACGTTTTTCCCTTCAGACATATTCACTTCTGATGAGAATTCGAGCGGTACCGACCAGCATTTCAAGCATTCCTCCCTCCGATTGGGGTTTGATGGCAAACCAGGTAACGATGGCTTCATCCATGGAGGTGCCATTGCCAATCTCGGTTTTGAGTACCGAACGAAAAAAGCCGGATTCTTCTATCTGGGTGGAACCTATCACATCCCGTTTGCAGATGTGTACAGTAGTAAGTTCGGCTATTTTGAAGACGGTTACAGATCGGCAGCGCAGGAGGTCAGACTCAACGGAAGCTATTTGACCTTTGATGTGCGCTATTTCTTCCACTCCAAACCGCTTGTAGCGAAAGAGCGGAAGAAGAAAAAAAAGAAAGAGGACAACTAGAAACTGCCACGGACCTACTTTTTTCGTCCACCTACCGACCATTCTTAATAACATTTGATAACCTAACGTGATTCGCGTAGCATCTTCTACGTATCTTGGCTGCCTGAATAAACAATAACGATATGAATAAACTGTATACACTTGCGCTGGTACTTCTTGCTGGAACCGTCAGTGCTCAGAACGCATTCTTCGAAGCTTTCGATGGATGCGCTTTGCCAACAGGCTGGACGAACACAGCCGTTCTAGGCGATACTGCCTGGGTCTTTGGAAACAATGCTGCTGGCTCTCCTGCAGGAAGCGTGGATGGTACGTGCATGGCGTACATCCATGATGATGATCTCGGAGGGTCGTACCC
>JBFHEW010000134.1:0-6595 GCA_041583955.1 Bacteroidia bacterium
CACCCGCGCTACGGACTCCAGGGATAAGGTGCCATCGGGCTCGAAGTCGATGGGTTGCGGCTGGATGCTGCCCAGCACGGCCGCGCCTCCGCCTTCGTACCGGTAGGTGTGGGCCAGCTGGCCGACGATGTATTCGTCGCCGCGCTCGCAGTGGCTGAGCAGCGCCAGCAGGTTGGACTGGGTGCCGCTCGGAACGAAGACGGCGCTTTCATGACCGAGGCGCTCCGCGGCCAGGGCCTCGAGCCGATTGACGGTGGGGTCCTCGCCGTAGACGTCGTCCCCCACCTCGGCCGCGGCCATGGCGGCGCGCATGGCCATGCTGGGGCGGGTGACGGTATCACTTCGAAGGTCGATCATCTGGGTGAAACTAAGGTGAGAATGGTACCCGGAGCGGGGGTCGAACCCGCACGGCCGCAATGGCCACAGGATTTTAAGTCCTGCGTGTCTACCAATTCCACCATCCGGGCCCAATGCACAAAATCCTCCCAGAGGAGGATTTTGCGTTTGAGAGTGAGCGAGAAACGGGATTCGAACCCGCGACCCCGACCTTGGCAAGGTCGTGCTCTACCAACTGAGCTATTCTCGCGAAATTGGAGTGCAAAACTAATTAAATTCCTAATTCAGCAAAATCACTTTCTATTTCCTAGCAATTTCTTTATCCCGTGTAGCTTCAATAATGCTTCTACCGGGGTGAGCGTATCTATGTCAATGCCTTCAATTTCCTCTTTTACCTGCTCTAAAACGGGGTCGTCAAGTTGAAAAAAACTCAATTGCATGTTTTCAACCGAGGTCTTCTTTTTCCCGTTGGCAGATCCGTCTGCATGTGTTTCTTCCAATTTGGCGAGTATTTCCTTGGCTCGGTTTACCACCACAGAGGGCATTCCGGCCATTTTTGCCACATGGATCCCGAAGCTGTGTTCTGTTCCTCCAGGCAACAACTTCCGTAGGAAAAGCACTTTTTTACCTACTTCCTTCACACTTACATGGAAGTTCTTGACCCGACTGAATCTGTTTTCCAGTTCATTCAGTTCGTGATAATGGGTGGCAAAAAGCACATTCGGTCTGGCCTTTTGCCCTTCGTGCATGAATTCAACAATGGACATGGCGATGGAAATGCCATCGTAGGTGCTGGTTCCACGCCCTATTTCGTCAAGAATCACCAAACTCTGTGATGTCATGTTGTTCAGGATGCTTGCGGCCTCGTTCATCTCTACCATGAACGTTGATTCGCCTTGGGCCAAGTTATCCGAAGCGCCTACACGACTGAATACCTTGTCTACGATGCCAAGCGTGGCGCTCTTGGCCGGTACAAAGCAACCCATTTGTGCCATGATGGTGATCAGGGCCGTTTGCCGTAGTAACGCTGATTTTCCGGACATGTTCGGACCGGTGATGATCAGTATCTGCTGTGTTTGGTTGTGCAGGTACACGTCATTCGAAACGTAACTTTCGCCTATTGGTAGCGATTTTTCAATTACCGGGTGTCGGCCATCCTTGATCTGCACAAGGCTTTCCTCAACAAATTGAGGCTGTACATAGTGGTTGGAGGCACTTATCTCGGCAAAAGACAGTAGGCAATCGATCTGAGCCAATAACTGGGCGTTCTGTTGTAAGAAGATGACGTATTCACTCAAATGGCTAAGAACCTCCAGATAGAGGGATGCTTCAAGCGTCTGGATCTTTTCCTCCGCTCCGAGTATCTTCTCTTCATAAATCTTCAGTTCTTCGGTGATATACCGTTCGGAGTTGACGAGGGTCTGTTTCCTTGCCCATGTTTCAGGAATCTTGTCCTTGTGCGCATTGGTGGCCTCGAGATAGTAGCCGAAAACGTTGTTGAATCCGATCTTCAAACTGGTAATACCTGTTGCTTCCGCCTCGCGCTTCTGTATGCCCACCAGGTAGTCTTTTCCGGAGAATGAAAGATTCCTCAGTTCGTCCAGTTCAGATGAGTATCCACTCTGTATTACCGATCCTTTTGCCACGTTGGCCGGTGCATCTTCAGAAATGCTCCGTTCCAGGATCTCTCGGGCAGCATGGCATGGGTTTATCATGCTGGCAATTTCACCGAGGCTAGCGCAGTTGAGTGATTCTATCGTTGATAGCAATGCCGGAAGCTCGTTCAAGGATCGTCTCAGCGACAGTAGTTCTCGCGGATTGACACGTCCGGTAGATAGTTTGGATGCCAATCGCTCCAGGTCTGCAATGTTGTTGAGGGCAGCGCTGAGAGTCCCTCGGGCCTCTTCGTTGTTCAATAGACTCGCAACGCTACGATGTCGTTTTTCAATCAATGATTTTTCCTTGAGCGGAAATGCTGACCAGCGCTTCATCAGGCGTGAACCCATGGGTGTTTGGGTCATATCCAGGATGTCGAGGAGACATTTTCCATCCGACTGGTTGGGTTTCAATATCTCCAGATTGGCAGCCGTGAATCCGTCAACCCACATATAGCGTTCCTCATCAATTCGGGATAGCGTGTTCACATGTTCGGTCTTGCTGTGCTGCGTGTCTGATAGGTATTGGAGTGCAGCCCCAGCAGCGATGATCCCTTCTTCGAGATGGTTTATTCCGAATCCCTTTAGGTTTTTCGTGCCAAAATGGTTGTTGAGAATCTCGGTTCCGAACTGTGTGGTATATACCCAGTCTTCCATGGTGAAAGTGCAATGGCCATCACCGAACATTTCGTGGAACTTGTTACGGTAACTCTTTCTGAACAGGATTTCGCTCGGTTCGAAATTCTTGATCAGCTTCTTCGCATAAAGTTCGTTTCCCTGAGCAACGAGAAATTCTCCGGTGGAAATATCCAGAAATGCGATTCCAATGCTCGATTCGCTGAAGTGAAGACTGCACAGGAAGTTGTTGGATCGCTGTTCCAGAACATTATCGTTGAATGACACACCAGGGGTTACAAGTTCCGTGACGCCTCGTTTTACAATGCCTACAGCCTGTTTAGGGTCTTCGAGCTGATCACAGATGGCCACGCGATGCCCGGCCCGTACCAATTTTGGCAGATACGTTTCCAACGAATGATGGGGGAAACCTGCCAACTCAATATGAGCAGCTTTTCCGTTTGCTCTTTTGGTGAGAACGATGCCTAAAACCTTGGAGGCGCGTATGGCGTCTTGTCCGAACGTTTCATAGAAATCTCCTACTCGGAATAGAAGCAGGGCATCGGGGTACTTTGCCTTAATGGCATTGTACTGTTTCATAAGAGGGGTTTCCTTGTCTTTAGAGGAAGTTGATTTGCCCAAGATTATCTGTTTTACTTTGTGCCCAGAGTTGCGCTAAGTTAACCATATGAGCAAGCCATCAGACCCCACAATGAGCGATAAAGGAAGAAAATTAGGAATGCAGGAGTTGGAACGCGTGTCGGTTGAAGAATTCCATCAGACGGAAAAGATGCCTGTCATCGTAGTGTTGGATGATGTACGAAGTCTGAACAACATTGGATCCGTATTCAGGACAAGCGATGCCTTCGCAGTTGAAAAGATCATACTATGCGGCATCACTGCTCAGCCACCACACCGGGAAATTGAGAAGACGGCATTGGGAGCAACGGAATCGGTTTATTGGGAATACTCCAGATCGTGTGTGGATACTGTGAAAAGCCTTAAGTCTGAAGCGGTCCGCGTGATCGGTGTAGAACAGGTGCAAGGTGCAGTTTCATTGGAAGAGTTTCAGTTAGGTGTTCAGCGTATTGCTTTTGTCTTTGGGAACGAAGTCAAGGGAGTGGCTCAGGAAGTACTTGATGTCTGTGACGATTTCGTGGAAATTCCACAGCTAGGTACTAAGCATTCGCTCAATATATCCGTTTCGGCAGGAGTGGTTCTGTGGGAGGCCTTCAGGCAATTCAGGGCATGAAAAAAGCCCGTCACATTTTGTGACGGGCTTTTATCTCAATCTGTTTTATCTACTTATTACTTGATGACTTTGAAGTCAACTCTACGGTTAACGTTGAGTGCTTCGTCAGCTACAGACAGTGGATTTGTTTCGCCTTCGCTTACAATCTGGAATCTTCCTGCGTCAAAACCATAGATCTTAACCAAGTGGTCGACAGCAGCCTGAGCTCTCTTCTCTGCAAGTGAAGAGTTGTAGTCCTCAGCACCTGTCTTGTCTGCGCTACCTGTTACTAGAACTCTGATCGACTTATCAGCCTTCATCACCTTCGCAACTTCAGCAAGTCTATCGTAGCTAGACCAGTAGTCGATTCTTGAACTGTTAACCTTGAAGTAGATGGATGGTAGACCACCTCCGGAAACGTTCACTTTCGTTTCTCCACCTGCAGCCTCTAGGCTGATTGTTTTTCCTTGGAAGTTAACCAATGCACCTGGAGCGGTATTAGGCTCGATATCTTGGCTGTCTGGAACACCATCATTGTCGGAGTCAAGTTCTTTTCCGTTCTCATCAACACGAGCACCCTTGTTAGTGAATGGGTCAGCATCCAAGTAATCTGGAACACCGTCACCATCAGTATCCAATGCACGGCCGCTTCCATCAACTGCTACGTCAGCAGGCGAATTTTCTTCTTTATCGAAGATGTCAGAAACACCATCGCCATCAGCATCTTTAGCCAGACCATCAACATTTGCCTGTAGGTCGGCCATGTTCTGGTTCAAAGCTTGGAATGGGTTAACCCACTCTTTAGAATGAGTCTGCTTACCGAGTTTGATAGCCAAGAATGCGTTGAAATATCCGTAGCTGTCACCTTTCTTACCACCTTCTGTGGCGTCAATGCGCTCACCAGCAGGTGCAAATCGATGAGTGTACTCAAGACCAAGGTCAAATCGTCTTGAAAGTCTGAATTTGATACCAAGACCGACAGGAATAATAAGGTCGGTTGTAAACTTAGTGGTTTCTCTAGTTCCTGTAGGATTGCTTGAATTACCCACAACGGTCCCAGCCGCCTGAGTAGGTGAATCTTTCAGTCTGTATTTGTTCGATCGGTAAGACGTGAATCCCACACCACCTACAATGTAAGATGTGAATAAACGGTCCTTGGTTCTATCAGAATACATCAAGTTCACAAAGTTCATAGTTGTATTCAACGTGTAGTCAATGAAGAGGCTACTGAATTCAACGTTTTGGTTAGGGCCGCTTGACTGCGGACCAGGATTGATCGTGTACTTGCTGCCTCCAAGGGTTCCAGCCATCACATTTGCTCTGAAACCGATAACTGAGTTCAATTGGTAGTCAATGAAAAGACCACCGGCTCCGTTGGCAATGTCTGCTTTATTCTTAGTGAAACCGAAGTCGTACTGACGAAGGTCACCGTAGAATTGAGTCCAACCACCGTGCAGACCAATAGCAAAGTAGTTGAATTTCTTTTTTGTCTGCTGACCAAAGGCCACTCCGGCAATCAACAGAGATAATGTAAAGAGTAGACTCTTTTTCATACTTAAATTAGTTAGTGGTTGTTTCTATAAACTGGTTTTGCTGCTTAATACCGCGAGGTACTATTGGCGACAAAGTTAACCAATGTTATCAATTACCAAAGGAATGACATTTTTTTTCGGAATTGGTCAAGCGCCTGCTATTGGAGTTCAACTATGTGGGTTCCCAATGTTCGTGCCTGTTCAATCGCATGGAAGATCTGATCGAGTTGCTCGGTGGAACGCACAAAATCAACCCCATCGGTTTTTAGGATCAGGATCCTTGTTTCGCTCTGTTGTCTGAAGAAATTGAGGTAGCCTGAATTTATCTGTTGGAGGTATTCGCGCGATATATTCTGTTCGTAATCACGTCCACGCATTTTTATCTGCCGTAAAGACTGTTCTTCTCCACAATGCAGGAATACCAGCAGGTCGGGCTTTGGGAGCCTACCGTGAATGATGTGAAATAGGTTCTGATAGAGTTCAAACTCATCGTCATCGAGGTTGATTCTGGCAAATACAAGCGATTTAGCGAACGAATAATCGCAGACGATGCCAGGTTTGAACAGGTCGGTTCTGTTCAGCTCATCGCGCTTCTGATGGTAACGCTCAGCAAGAAAGCTTAGTTCCAAAGCGAATGAGTGTTGCTTCGGGTTCTCGTAAAACTTCGGTAGGAACGGGTTGTCTTTGAATTCTTCCAACATCAATCTGGAGCCCCAACGTTCTGCCAGTTTTTTGGATAACGTGGTTTTTCCGGACCCGATGTTCCCCTCGATCACAACATACTCATATGGTTCCGGTCGCGTCATGAACTCTGAATCGATTGTTTTCTGTCCTGTTCAATAAGTTCCTCCAGCAATTGCTTATAGGTTTTCTGTATTGTGGGATGTTTCCAATCTGGGACCAGCTCGCAAAGAGGGGCCAATGCAAAATACCTGTTTTGAAGATGTTGGTGCGGTACCGTGAGTTGCTCTGTGGAATGGCTGATGTTTTCGGCACACAGGATGTCGATGTCGATCAATCGGGAGGTCCACTGTGTTCCGGTACGTTCTCTTCCGATCTCTATTTCTATTCGAAGGATTTCCTGTAATATCGTTTCAGGCCCGAGTACGGTTTCTACCAGAATGGCCTGATTGAGAAACCGCGTGTCCGAATCAAAACCCCAAGGTTCGGTTTCAAGTATGTCTGACGTGGTAAGAACCTTTCCGATCCGTTCTCCGATCAGATCG
>JBFHEW010000135.1:0-6584 GCA_041583955.1 Bacteroidia bacterium
CGACTACGCGCATCATCCTACCGAATTGAACGCGTGCATCAATTCCGTGCGCGAACTCTTTCCTGGAAGAACGGTGAAAGGCATTTTTCAACCACATCTTTTCAGCAGGACCAAGGATCACATGACCGAATTTGCCCGTAGTCTCAGCTCATTGGACGAAGTGGTGCTGTTGGATATCTATCCGGCAAGGGAAGAACCGATTCCGGGCATCACTTCATCAGCGTTGCTTGAGCAGATCAGTGCACCCCAAAAACGTCTGCTTGGCAAGTCAGAGGTGGTTGAGTCGCTTTCTAGAAGCAACACGGATGTGCTGGTTACGATGGGCGCTGGCGATATCGACCAATTGGTTTCACCCATCAAAACCAAACTAACGTCATGATCAGGAAGGTTCTGAACATATCGGTTCTGGTGCTGGCTGTGGCGGGTCTATTCGTATCGCTTGCATTCACCGCGCGCGAGCAGGATAAGATCCCTTGCTCTAGCATCAAGATCCAGGTGGATAACAACAGCGGCAATTTCTTCGTGACCAACGATGATGTGCTGGAGATGATCTTCAGTAAGGGAGATAGTTTGGTGGGAAGACCGATAACCTCCATTCCGATCGCGGTTTACGAACGTCACATCACTGCCGACCCATCGGTAAAGCGTGCAGAGGTCTACACGAAACACAATGGCGTGTTCGCAGTGAAAGTGTATCAGCGAGAACCCATCCTGAGGATATTCAATGCATTCGGAGAGACCTTTTATCTCGATAAGGACGGCAACGTGATGCCCACCAGCGAAAACTACACGGCCCGTGTGCCGGTGGCCAATGGATTCATCATGGACAAACAATTCAAAATGCAACGTTACAACGTGGCGGAAATGACCGACAGCATGAACCAGCGTTCGTCTCTTGACGACCTCTTCCAGTTGGCCACTTTCATCCGCAACGATGAATTCTGGAAGGCACAGATACAACAGATACGCGTGGAGCCTAACGGAGAACTCACATTGATCCCTACCGTGGGCGACCACCACATCCTTCTCGGACGCACAGACCGGATGGAGCAGAAATTCAAAAAACTGCTTCTCTTCTACCGTAAAGGACTCAACAGAACAGGCTGGGATCAATACTCTCACATCAACCTTAAATACAAAGACCAGGTCATCTGTACCAAAAAGAACAGCTAATGGAAAATTCAGACATCGTAGTAGGACTTGACATCGGAACCACCAAGATCGCTTGCATTGTTGGACGCAGAGACGAACATGGCAAGATCGAGATCCTTGGAATAGGCAAATCAGAATCGCTTGGCGTAAGCCGTGGAGTGGTTGCAAACATCGACAAGACCGTTCAATCCATTCAAGCGGCTGTGGAAGAAGCCCAGAACAAGACAGGCATCGAGATAAAATACGTGAACGTGGGTATTGCCGGACAGCACATCAAGTCGCTGCAGCACCGGGGTATTTACACCCGCGATTCGTTGGAAACCGAGATCAGCAAGGAGGATGTACGCAACCTGATCCGCGACATGTACAAGTTGCAGATGCTTCCCGGAGAAGAGATCATCCATGTGCTACCACAGGAATACATCGTGGATAACGAGCAAGGCATAAAAGATCCGGTAGGCATGAGTGGCATCCGATTGGAGGCCAACTTCCACATCATTACCGGACAGGTGGCAGCCGCAAAGAACATTCACCGCTGCGCCTACAAGGCCGGATTGGCAGTGACCGAATTGATATTGGAGCCGTTGGCATCTTCTGCTGCCGTGCTCAACGATGAGGAGATGGAAGCAGGCGTAGCATTGGTGGATATAGGTGGTGGTACGACCGACATCGCCATTTTCCAAGACAACATCATCCGACATACGGCCGTCATCCCATTCGGAGGAAACATCATTTCCGAAGACATCAAGGAAGGTTGCACCATCATCAAGCACCAGGCAGAACTGCTTAAGGTGAAATTCGGATCGGCCTTGGCCACAGAGGCCAAAGACAACGAGATCGTTTCCATTCCCGGATTACGCGGACGGGAGCCTAGAGAGATCAGCCTCAAAAACCTGGCAAGCATCATTCAGGCCAGAATGGAAGAGATCATTGAGCACGTGTATTACGAGATAAAGAACTCCGGCTACGAGAAGAAACTCATTGGCGGAATTGTGGTGACCGGTGGTGGCGCCATGCTCAAACACCTACCGCAATTGATGGAATACGTCACCGGAATGGATGTCCGTGTCGGCTACCCGAACGAGCATCTGGCAGCTGGAAACCCGGAAGACGTAACCAGCCCCATCTTCTCTACCGGTGTGGGATTGGTCATGAAGGGACTCGATTTCAGAGATGAACTGGCCGCACGCGGACTGACCATAGACGACTGGGCCGAAGGACGCGAAGGCACACCCGTGGTGAAAAAGGAGACACCCAAAGAAGAGGAAGAACCGAAGAACACCATCTCGGAAGCCGAGGAAGTTGCGCGCGAAGTGGCCGAGGAGAAAAGCTCAAGCAGCCCCTTTGCCGGACTTGCCAATTTCAGAAGCAAGCTCGAGAAATGGATGAACGAAGGAATTGACTGATAACTACAGAATACAACTACAAACCCAAATAAACACTAACCATAAATCGGAGGAAACATGGCTAAGGAAATGATGAATTTCAATCTCCCCAAAGAGGAAAGCTCGATCATAAAAGTGATCGGAGTTGGTGGAGGCGGCTCTAATGCCGTAAACCACATGTACAAACAAGGAATACGAGGCGTTGACTTCGTGGTCTGCAACACAGACCAGCAGGCGCTCGATATGAGCCCCGTGCCGAAGAAGATCGCGTTGGGATCGAGCCTTACAGAAGGCCGAGGCGCAGGCGCTCAGGCCGAAGTGGGACGCAACGCTGCCATCGAGAATCTTGATGACATCAAGGAAATTCTGGGCAACGACACCAAAATGGTGTTCATCACTGCCGGAATGGGCGGTGGAACAGGAACAGGTGCTGCCCCAGTGATCGCAGAAGCGGCCCGCGAGCAGGGAATCCTGACCGTTGGTATCGTTACCATTCCGTTCGGTTTCGAAGGAAAGAAACGGAAGCTTCAGGCCGATCAAGGGCTCGAAGAACTGAAGAAACATGTCGATACCGTTCTAATCATCTCAAACGACAAGCTTCGCGAGATGTACGGAAACCTGAAACTGAGCGAAGCCTTCGGACAGGCTGATGACGTTCTCACCATTGCCGCAAAAGGCATTGCAGAGATCATCACGGTTGAGGGTTACGTCAACGTGGACTTTGAAGACGTTCGTACCGTCATGACAGGCTCTGGCGTGGCCATCATGGGATCGGCAACCACATCAGGACCCGACCGTGCCATCAAGGCGGTTGAGCAGGCATTGGCCTCTCCACTTCTCAACGACAACAACATTTACGGAGCCAGCAACATCCTCCTATATATCAGCTCCGGAACTGAAGAAGTCACCATGGACGAAGTGGCAGAGATCACCGACTACATTCAGGAAGAAGCAGGTATGGATGCCGATGTTATTTGGGGTAATGGCACCGATGATGAACTGGGAGATAAACTCACGCTCACGGTCATTGCAACCGGCTTTTCGGGAGAGAAATTGGAGCGCGTAACTGGGAAGGAGAACGTGATCAGACACGTACTCGATCCACGGGCAAAGTCAGAACCAGCTGCGCCTGCAGCCACCGAGCAGAAAACCTCCATTCCTGCCGGACTTACGCAGCGCCCAGTACTCTTCAATTCTCCGCAGAATGCACCTACAACGCCTCCGGCTACAGACGAACTAAGAACACCGACTGCTAGCATGAAGCCTGAAACCACTGCCGATGAACCCATCATCAAACACTCGCTGTTAGATGACGAAACAACAGAGGAGAAACCTTCTATAATGGCGTTCAAGGTAGACGAAACAGACGAGGAGATCCGCTCGTTCATCGACCAGGAGGCACCGGAAATGATCGGCATCAAGGATGGGGAAGAATTCCCACTTTACGAAGACGATGAGGACGATGATCCCGATACTGGAATAACAGGTCAATTCGACTCCCATCTTACCGTATCTGCTCAGACCGAGGTAAGCGAACTTCCTTCCATGGAAGATGCAGAAGATGAGACCGAAAAGGACGCGCCCGTCATGCAGCCTTTCAGCCTCTTCCGAGATAAGCAGCCTACCGACCTTTTTGATGAGGACGATTCCAGCATTGATGACGACATCGTTACAACTGAAAAGGCCACAGAGTTCGAGTTCGAACTGAAGCCCGAACTACCAACGGCAAAGGAAGAGGTCAAGACCTTCAACCTTTACGATGATGAGCCGACAACCTCTGGAAAGACAGCTTCTTCTACCGGTAACGTTGACGAACCCCGGCTCGTAACCCGTGCCACGCAGGTAGAAAGCAGCATTGACACCGAGGAAATGCAGCGCAAACAACAGGAGCGCATGGAGCGACTGAGGAACATGAACCAACGGTTCCGGTCACCAAGCAATCTGGCCGAACTGGAAAACGTTCCTGCATTCAAAAGACGCAACGTGAGTCTGGCCGATACGCCACACTCATCAGAAAGCTCGGTTACGCGTTTTGACGTGAGAGATACTGACGAAACAGATGAGAACGGTAACAGACGTGGCGGATTGAGCGATGGAAACGAATTCCTACACCAGTCTGTAGACTGATAAACCGCCATACAGGAAAAAAGAAGCAATCTCCATCTGATGGGGGTTGCTTCTTTTTTTTTTGCAATGAGCGATGACCTTGCCTCTGACACACGAACATTCTAGACCCGAGTAAGTGACTCGGACAATTTCAGTCTATTACACTCACATTCAGAGGGACACTACATTCGTATATTCGTAACCCATGAGCCGCAACTGGATCTACATTCCCATTATCCTCATTCTACTGGTGCTGGCATGGTATTTCCACACCATCATCGCCTACATTCTGGTGGCTGGGGTCATCTCCCTCATCGGTGAACCCATCATCCGCTTCCTGGTAAATTTAGAGGTGAAAGGAAGAAAAATGCCAAGGACGTTCGCGGCCACACTCACCATACTCAGTCTTCTCACTTTCTTTACCGCCATCATCAGCGCCATCATACCCATGGTGGCAGACGAAGCCCGGAAGCTCTCTAACATCAGTGTGGAGCAAACCCTCGTCAACATTCAAGGACCTATTGCCTCTGTGCAGGATTACATCAACCAATTCCAACTTACAGAGACACCCATCGTGCTCGAGTACGAACTGAAGAAACTGCTGACCGGTCTGTTCGATATATCGGCTTTGGGAGATAGTGTCACCTTCGCGCTTGGACTTACGGGCGATATCTTCATCGCATTTTTCGCCATCACCTTCATCACCTTCTTCTTTCTGAAAGATCAGGACCTGTTCAAGAAAATGATAATGACGATGGTACCCGATCAGTACGAAGAACGATTCGGCAAAGTGATGCACAAGAGTAAAGAACTCCTCACCCGCTATTTCATCGGAGTGATGATTGAAGTGGCCATCGTCATGACCATCGTTTCGGTCGGATTGGCCATCATTGGTATTGAGAATGCCATGCTCATCGGCTTCATTGCGGGTCTGTTCAACGTCATCCCGTACGTGGGCCCTATCATCGGGGCCGCAGTCGGTATCACCATCGGCCTCAGTACGAACTCAGCCGGACTCGACATTACCGGTATGCTCAGCCTTACCGGACAAATGGCGGTTGTGTATGCTGCTGCGCAGCTGCTCGACAACTTCCTGTTACAACCCTACATCTATTCGCAAAGCGTAAAGGCACACCCGCTGGAGATATTCCTGGTCATCCTCATGGCAGGAAACGTGGCAGGTATTGCCGGTATGATACTGGCCGTACCCACCTACAGCATTGGCCGTGTATTCGTGGGCGAATTCTTCAACCAGTTCAAGGTGGTGAAGGCACTCACCAAAGAGGTCTGACCCGCAGCCATCGCTTTAAGAAGCCATTCTCAAAATCCTAGATCACTGCACGCATCTTGGCCTTGTTCGCCATGAATCGTGGAAGCTTCTGCTCATCCTGACCGAAGATGTTGGCTATCGCTTATCGGTCATCATCCGTCCATCCAACAGAATATTCTAATCCTTGCTCCTTGTTTTTCATTGCATGAAAACACGAGTGGGTTTAAAAGCGCAGATACACGTCTTTTCGAGTCATGGCAATACCATTGTCCGTCTAGCAATCAGAATACCTGAAACCACGAAAACAAATCGCAGTTCCGATGGTTGATAATGTACCCAAAGCAGAAACAGAACAGGGTGGAAATTGCGCTTCTTAATCACTAAGTTTGCGCACGCTTTAAAAACAGTAATCCAATAATATATAGCATGAAAATCTTAGTACCTATCAGCAAAGTTCCTGATACTACCTCCAAGATTGCCTTCACGGATGGAGATTCTAAATTCAACGAAGAAGGTATCCAGTGGATCGTTAACCCTTACGATGAGTGGTACGCGCTTGTTCGCGCATTGGAAATAGTGGAAGCTGGCGGTGGCACCGTTACAGTGATAAACGTTGGAGATGCAAGTGCTGATCCTGTTATCAGAAAAGCATTGGCCCTTGGGGCGCATGA
>JBFHEW010000136.1:0-6579 GCA_041583955.1 Bacteroidia bacterium
CGGCCAAAGCTGTCCGTTGCTGTTTGAACTCATGGTTGAGTGCAAAGCAATCCACGTTATCGGAAAACTCCACGCGGATACGATGGAACGCATTTGCCGGTGAACCTGCCAATGCAGACTGAAGCTTGGTACTGATCTGCGAAAAGGCCGGTAGCGCACTAAAAAAGGCCGCAACAAACAGGAATAGGATACGCATTGGAAATAGTTTGATGGTAAAACTACTACTTGCGCTGAAAGGGAAACGTCATAGGTTGCCTTACTGCCACGAAGTGAGAACTACCGAATTCGATCCGACCTGGTCTTATGCTTTCCGTTTGGCGCTGGGCCAATGAGGAATGCCATCGTCAAGCTTCCCACCGCCAATTTTTTCCCATTCCGAAGATTACTTTGACCGATCCCGTAAATTCGTTTTTCAATTCAGTTTAACATCAGCCAGCTTTCTTTCGACCATATCTACCAGACGTACGCTGAAATGGTGTATAACGTGTGTCTCAACTACCTGCAGAATACGCAGGATGCGGAGGAGGTGACCCAAGATGTTTTTGTGAAGATACACGGGAAAGTAGGTGCGTTCAATGCACAATCCGAACTTAAAACATGGGTATATCGCATTGCGGTCAATCAGTGTTTGGACTTCATCAAGGCGAAACGGAGAAAGAAAAGGTTCGGATTCCATGTCTTCGTTCAAGCAGAAGGGAGTGAGGATGATGCAGTATTCTCTTCGTTCGACCATCCGGGAGTACAGCTTGAGAACAAGGAAGCCACTGAGAGGATATTCAAGGCCATCAATGAATTGCCAGAAAGACAGAAAACGGCATTACTACTGAAAACCATGGAAGACCTTTCTCAGGCCGAAGTGGCTGCTATCATGGAATTATCGGACAAAGCGGTTGAATCGCTACTGTCCAGGGCACGGGCCAACCTGAAGGAATTATTGAGGACCAGCGAAGGATGAAGCATCTGAAGTCGTCTAACTAAATAGGAATCATGCATTATCAGAACGAAATGGAACAGTTGAAAGAGGTACAGAGGGTTGAAGTTCCAGCTCATCTCAGAGCCCACATTGACGCGCGAATAGCGCAGGCAGCGCAGGAGTCGGTCCCTACCGGTTGGGTATGGGGGTTTGCAGCCACTGTGGCTTTTTTGATCGCCTTGAACGGATTGGCACTCCTCCGCGCACAACAGGATGGAACCGAGAATGCCAACGCGGCCCAGGTCATATCTGAAGGAATGGGAATAAGTCAATCGAATCAGTTGTACTATGAATAAGACCCGGATACTTGTAACGCTAGTGGTGATATTGCTAGTGCTTAATGCCGCAACGTTGGTGTTCCTGTTCAACGGGAGACCGGCTTTGCACAGACCGCATCACCCTCTACAGCTCGGACCTCGCGACATCATTATTGAAAAATTGCAATTCAACGATGATCAGGTTACAGCTTACGACAGTTTGATCGTTGGTCATCGTGAGGCTGTGGCCGAGCTGGACTCCGAGATGCTGCTTACGCGCAACGCCTTGTACAAAGAGCTTGTAGCGGCAGACACAGCTACTATCCAGCTTATAATGGAGAGAATAGGACAGTTGCAGATGGAAGTGGAAAGCATTCATTTTCAGCATTTCACTGATCTGAAAAATATTTGTTCAGAAGAGCAAATGCCTGCTTTTGAACAACTTACGGAAGACCTCGCTACCCATTTTTCCGGACCGAGGCGAGCATCGGCCAAAAAGGTACATCAGCATCATTGAGGCCAAGGCACAGAAAAACAGTTCGTGCCAATGCGTGCAATAACTCAACAAGTTGATCCCACGCGCATGATGTCTCCCTCAAGACCATAGCAGGATCCTTGATTGGCTTTGATGGCAATTTGAATTACCTTAGGGCTCCCGAGATGAGAGCCAAGTATCGATCCTTTCTTAGAGTTTCAGCTTTTGCCGCTGCCATTTTCATGCTGCTGGTAAGTACCGGGGTTTCTGTAAGTGTTCATTATTGTAATGGCAATATCATTGATCTAGCCGTGAATAAACGGGCAAAGGCCTGCGAAGGTGCTTTGAATTTGCATACAGACACTCCATACGCATGTTCCTTTTCTCGCAAGAGTTGTTGTTCTGATCAAGATTGGCTTCTCGTAGTGGAGAATGAGGTTCCGCCAGTTCAGGTTCTGCACGTTCCTGTATCGGGGGTTTTGGTGCCTGTTACGGTGCTGCCTATCGTGGGTCAGAGGGTTAACGGACGGTGGACCATTGATGGCGTTGCAAATGCCCCACCAGGTCGATCAGACGTTCAGGCGTTGTTTCAGGTCTTTCTGATCTAGGAACGGAGTAAATGGTTTTTCAACCACCGTTCAAATCCTTCATTTTTATCAGACAGATCAGATCATGAAATCGCTTATACCAATTCTTGCCGCTTTTTTGTTCGTCACACTGGCACAGGCTCAGACGAACGTTATTTTGAACATCGAACATCGATTGAACGAAACCGCGTTTGCTTTCAATACGGCTGCCGTTGCTCCGGGAGGCTACGAACTTGACGTCTCAAGGCTACAATATTATGTTTCGGGCATCAGGCTGATCCATGACGGAGGGCAGGAGACCTCCGTGGAAGACACCTGGCTTTTGGTTGATGCTGGCAATGACGTCAATTTCGAACTTGGAAGTCATACCATATCCAACATCGAAGGCATCAGTTTCTACATTGGTGTCGATCGTGATACGAACAATGCTGACCCATCTTTGCATGCCCCAGGACATCCATTGGCGCCACAGAATCCGTCAATGCATTGGGGTTGGCAGTCGGGATATCGTTTTGTGGCCATTGAAGGTAGTGCCGGTCCGGGCACAGCGTTCGATTATGAGATACACGCCCTTGGAAACAATAACTACAATCAGGTAGTGGTGATGACAGATGCCATTGAAAACGGTGGTGACCTTGAAATCGTAGTGTATGCCGATTATACTCTGGCTTTCAATAATGTGGATGTTTCTTCGGGACTCATCCTGCATTCCACCACTGGGAACGCATCGCAGTTCCTTGACGATTTTGCCGATCATGTCTTCTTTCCTGCCAGCGCACTGGGTCTGACCGATGCATCATTCGATGGTTCGTTCGAGCTCTATCCGAATCCGACTGCATTTGAGAGTAGGGTTTCGTACCAATTGCCAGACAACGGAGACCACATTCTTGTGATCTATGGTGTAGATGGTAAGAGGATCAGCGCGATCCGTTTGCCTGGCACATCCGGAATCCAAGCTTTGCCGGTCCTTACTTCGGGCGCATACATGGTCGTGTTGGAAACGGATGGTCTTCAGCAAGTGGCGCGTAAGTGGGTGGTCACCAACTAAGTACGGTTTGATCCGGTCGATTTCCATTATTGGTATTGTATGGTTCGTTCTCTCCTCGTTTCTGGTTGAATACCAGCCAGAAAACGAAGGGGTGAGGTCTCTTCTGGTTGCTCCTGTCGGGTTCCCAGAGATTCCATATCCCGCTGATAATACATTCAGTGAATCACGATGGCTATTGGGAAGGAAGCTGTTCTACGACCCTATCCTATCAGAGGATCGAAGTATCAGTTGTGCTTCGTGTCATATGGCGCAATACGCATTCAGCGACACGATTCCGTTTAGTCTCGGAGTCGGTAGGTCCATCGGGACAAGGAATGCACCCACGCTTACCAACGTGGCCTATGGTCCTTATTTTACGAGAGATGGTGGGGTGCCTACATTGGAAATGCAGGTGCTGGTACCCATTCAGGAGCACAACGAGTTCAATTTCAATATTCTGCTTATTGCCGAACGGATGCAGGCAGATTCCGTATATACGGCAATGAGCATGGAAGCATACGGCAGAACGCCCGACCATTTTGTCATTACGCGGGCCTTGGCGTGTTTCGAGCGAACCATCATCAGTGGAAACAGCCGGTTCGATCAGTTTCATTTTCAGGGCAAGAAGGGCGCGCTCAGTATGGATGAACGAAAGGGTATGAACCTGTTCTTCTCAGAAAAGGTAGGATGCAGTGGTTGTCATGGCGGATTCAACTTCACAGACCACACGTTTAAGAATAACGGACTGTACCTCACGTACCAGGATTCGGGGCGAATCAGGCTTACGAACGAAGAATCGGACCGGGCATTGTTTAAAGTGCCCACCCTCAGAAATGTGGCGTTAACCGCTCCTTACATGCACGATGGCTCTATCAGAACCTTGGAAGAGGTGGTGGCTCATTACGTGTCTGGTGGAAAGCCGCATAAGCAAAGGAGCGAATTGATCCGGCCTTTGAATCTGAACAGCAAGGAACAACGGCAGCTCGTTGCATTCCTGAAAACACTTACAGATGATGAATTCATTAACAGAAAAGAGTACAGACCAGAGGTGTATTGACATCTCAGAACAAACCAGAACATGAACAGATATCCTTTTCTCATAGTATGCGTGGTCGTAATGCTATCGGCCTGTAAAAAGGACGTAGAGAATGTAACTGTGGAGTACGATGATACACCGTACGTTCTCAATTACGGATCGTTTCCACCTCCGAATGCAGCAGGGGCCAATGTGCTTACAGCGCAAAAGATAGCCCTTGGAAGAATGTTGTTCCATGAAAGACGATTATCGAGCAACCTGAGTCAGTCCTGCGCAGATTGCCACAGGCAGGAACACGCATTCACCGATACCGCAACATTCAGCGTTGGTGCAGAAGGAGCTGTAGGAGATAGGCAGGCCATGGCCATTTTCAACATGGCATGGAACAGCAACGGGTTCTTCTGGGATGGAAGGGCCTTGGAACTGCATGATCAGGCCACGCAGCCCATCCAGAACCCTGTAGAGATGAACGAGACCATTGCAGGTGTTGTGGCCAAACTATCGGCAGATAACGCTTACAAGGACCAGTTCGTGCGTGCGTTTGGCGATGATGCCATCACAGAAGAAAGAATGGGCGAAGCACTGGCGCAATTCATGTTCACATTCGTTTCCAACAATTCCAAGTACGATAGATTCTTGGCAGGTAACGCCAACCTTACGCCAAGCGAAGAGCGTGGAAGGCAATTGTTCTTCACAGAGTATAATCCATTCTTCCCTAATGAATCCGGTGCCGATTGTGCCCACTGCCATGGCGGCCCGAACTTTGAAAACGATAGGTACATGAACAATGGTTTAGACGTTGAAGCTGATTTCACAGACCTTGGTAGGTATGACGTAACAGCCAATTCTGCCGATCGCGCCAAGTTCAAGGTCACCTCGCTGCGGAACATTGCAGTTACGCCACCTTACATGCACGATGGTCGTTTTCAAACACTCGAAGAAGTGGTGGACCACTATAACGATGGCATCCGACCATCTTCAACCCTCGACCCTGCCTTGGATGCGACCAGAGCCACAGGTTTAATGCTGGATGCGCAGGATAAGGCTGACCTGATAGCATTCCTGAACACACTTACCGATAATGCCTATTTGAACAATCCAGCGTTCGGTTCACCGTTCTAGCTGTGGTTCAAAGCGGTGGAGCGCCTATCACTCAGGGAATCACCAATGGCTGCTTCTTGAGTTTCCGCTTGTTATTCCAAGCCAATAAACCGTTGGCTGCCACCGCCAGAATGATGATGGAAGCGCCAGCGTAGAAACCGAGATTCAGGTCTTCGTGCTCGCGAAAAATGAAGGCGGCCAGAATAATGGAATAGATAGGTTCCAGGTTCACCGAGAGGTTCATTACGAACGGAGACACATGCTGCAATGCCTGATAGGACAGTTGCATGGCGTACACGGTGCAAACCAGACTCAACAACAGGAGGTAGCCACTATCGGCCAAGTTCGGTACCAGGTTCTGAGCCGGGAAAAGATAGAAGTAGAGTGGGGCCAGCACGGTAAGGGTGGCCAGCCCGCCAATGAGTTCGTAGAATAGAAGGTTTCGCGGACCATGATTCTCCAGCAGACCTTTTGTCTGGATGGTGAAATACGCACACAGCAAGGCGCTGATCAGTCCAAGGCTGATGCCAACGGCATACAACTGTTGAAAACGGAAAATGAGGTAAATACCGAAAATGATGAACAGCCCCAGAATGAGTTCAACGGCCCGAGGGCGCGTACGCGAAAGAAGCGGGTCGAGAATGGCGGTGAAGAGGGCAGTGCTGGCCAAAGCACTCAACGCAATGGATACGTTTGAGTATTTGATGGAGCCGTAAAAGGTCACCCAATGCAAGGCAATGGTAGCGCCTACGAATGCGATCTTCTTCATCTCTTTCCACGGTGGAGGTTCCAATTCCTTTCTCCATTTAAGGAACAGCCCCAACGCACACACCGTTATGAGTATGCGCCACCATACAAGCGGATATTCCTGTAAGGAGATCAATCGGCCCAATATCCCAGTGAATCCCCACAGGAAGATGGCAAAATGCATTTGAAGGTAGGCTCGCTGCATGGGGCGCAAATGTCGCAAATACGAGGCATGGAATCTTATCTTGCACGTTCAAATTCAAGAGTCGTCAATCACCGTTCATGGAATTTTCTTTTCCTTGCGCAACATGAATAGAAATTGGATCATTTGGTCAGTGCTTTTGCTGGTTTTCAGCGCCAATGTTGTGGCTCAGAA
>JBFHEW010000137.1:0-6563 GCA_041583955.1 Bacteroidia bacterium
TCCCGTCAGTGTACCACGGTTCAGAGAATCCGTTACCCTCTACAGAGTAAGCCAGCTCCGTTGCACCGGCAACACCTATTACCCTCAACTTGATAGTGACGTTGTCTGTAGCTCCATTCAAACCGATATCGAAATAGGCAGTATCGCCCTCTGGTACGGCAGCATTTGAACGATTGACCGTAACCACTTCCTGACCAGTGGTTTCCAACCACCCCTTCACGGTAGGGTCTCCCAAAGACCATTGACTCAGGTCCATGTTGAGCGTTCCGTATTGCCCTACTTCTACCGAAAAATCCTGCCACGTACTGTTTCGTACAAAAACGGTTGTCTGCGCCAACAGGCACGTACTCAACAGACACTGAACGAGAAGAAGTAAAATTCGCATGAGCCTTAATTTTTATTGGGTTAACGAAAATACGATTGTTGACATGGATAGGGGCATTTATGTTGGGGCATCGGAATTCTTTCATGTCATTTTCTTGACATTTATTCCGGCAGTTTCTAATTTCATGCTCCAACCAACCTCATTTACCATGAAAAAATTCCTTGTTGTTCTCCTCGCCCTATTGATTATCGGCCTTGCAGGCATGTCGTTTTACGTCAATGCGAACTATAACAGATGCATGGATGACGAATACCCGATTCCTGATATCGTTATCGAAATAGATTCGGCCAAGATCGCACACGGAAAATACCTAGCGCTTGGACCTGCACATTGCTCTCATTGTCATTCGCCCATGGAGTCGCTACCGGATGTTGAAATGGGAAAGGAAGTGGATATGACCGGTGGATTCGTGTTTGAGCTACCTATCGGTAAATTGTATACACCGAACATCACTTCAGACCCCGAAACGGGAATCGGAGCCTTGAGTGATGGACAACTCTACCGGATGCTACGACACAACATCCGGCATGACGGCAGCATATGTTTGGAACTGATGCCCTTCTTTGCCATGAGCGAATATGACGTGGAAAGCGTCATTGCCTATTTGAGATCCTTGAAACCGGTCAAACAGCAACGCCCTGACCATGAGTACAATCTTCTTGGCAAGATGGTGCGCACTTTCGCATTGAAACCATCTGAACCCGCATCACCTCCACCTGCATTCGTAGAGCGGGATTCTACCGTGGAATACGGGAAATATCTCAGCGAAGCCGTTGCCAATTGCATGGGATGCCACACAGACAGGGATCTGAAAACGGGTGCCTTCATTGGTGAACCCTATGCCGGTGGTCTCATTTTCGAAGATGCATCGACCCAGTTCTGGAAATACGTTACACCGAACATTACTCCAGATGCTGAAACAGGCATCATGACCAATTGGAGTGAGGAGCAGTTCATCGTCAGAATGCGGGGTGGGCGCACGCATCAGACGTCTCCTATGCCTTGGGGACCGTTCTCACGGATGGACGACCTGGATCTGAAAGCGCTCTACAGATTCCTTCAAACGGTGAAACCGGTCAAAAAGGATAACGGAATGATCGTTACGCCACCGGCAGAGCAGTCGTAAGGCTTACTGGATAACGAGCCTGTGGCTGGTGAACTCGTCACCATGGATCACCTGAACCAGCACAATGCCGGGTCGGATGCTACTCACATCGAGCATGCCTTTGACCGGAACTGTCTGTTGAGACATCAACTCGCGGCCCCTGATATCCAGGATGCGAACGAAGATGTCCGTCTCATTCGAAAAACCGATCCACCCGTCAGCAACCGGATTCGGGAATACCTCCAGAGACTTGCGCTTGGCCAACTCCGATACTCCAACGCGCGGTCTGGCACATAGATCGGCCATGGAATCGAACCAGAACTTCGAAAAAAGAATGGATGGCTGCGCACATTCAAAATGCCCAATGGTACTGTCACGCTCAATGACCTGAATATCAAGCGCTCCGTTCAGTATCATGTGGTCGGAGGCGTTGATCGTATTTATATAGGTCACTTCCTCATCGCTTCGGCAATAGTTGAACATGACCGGGGCTTCCGGTACCCAATCATACACATCATTGTCTCGCAATGCAACCTGCGCAGGGTGCATCGGATTTGAAAAGAACGAATCCTGATAGGCTTGCTGAAAGATCTCTCTCGGAACTGCAGGCATCACCTGGTTCAACTCCCACATATCATGATTACCATCCAACAACGGTGGTAATGTTTCATCATAAGGCGGCACGTATATCTGCTGAATGGAATCGTACAGATTTCCGTAAATATGCTGATACGATTGAATGAGGTACGGCAGATAACCCGGTTGAGAATATGGTTCAAAGGAGGCCACCATATCCAATTGCGCCCCAGACATATCGTATGGGCCACTGCCAGGGGCTGAGGCTGTCACGGTGAACTCATCAGAAAGTTCTTCCTGGATCATCCGGTGGGTTGCCATGACCGAATGACCTCCTTGAGAGTAGCCTACCAGAAACAGCTGGTCGTTCAGTTCCAACCCACGCTCTGCACAAATGATGCGTGCAGAACGCAGAATATCCACCGAAGCAGTGGCTTCGGATCTAGCATGCTGATAGGGATGAATGCCCGGACCGGCCCCCAGTCCTAAATAATCAGGCAGACAAGCTACGTAACCTGAGGAAGCGGTCAACACGCCCAACGACCATTCCCCTCGCAAGTAATAGAACGTCTCTGATTTCTTCACCTTGGTTCCGTGCAAATAGGCCATCATTGGCATACTGCACGTATCATTCCGGGGTATGAACACGAGCCCCGAAGCAGTCGTAGGTGTTACTCCATCCACGTCAGGAGTATTGTAGATGACCCTGTGCACATCCACTTCGTAATCGACCGGAAGAATACCTAGCGGAATGCCGTTCTCAACGTAGATGTCATTGATATCATCAAAGGTCAGCTGTAGGATAATGGTGTCTTCAACCAGCGTTCCTTGCGAAAACGCAGAAACGGAAACAAGAAATGCAAGACAAAGGGCGGAGAGAATAGTTTTCATGATGCTAAAATAGAGATTTACAATGCAAGCATTGAATTTTGAACGATCTTAACAAGAAACTTGACTCCAAAGTTCTATCTTCGATCAAAATTCAACCAAAATCCATATGAGAATACCTGTACTTGCTTTCGTATTTGCTTTTACATTTCTGGGAGCTTCTTTCAACTCTCAAGGTCAGATCGCATTGACCAGCACCGACCTCACCTCCATTGGGGACCAGATAACCCGATATAGCGACACTGTTCCGACCTACGGGCCGGGAGCTGCCGGAGCGGGTGTAACATGGGATTTCTCCGGAGCCATCAACGATACGGCTTCTGTAACGAGCGTGGTGTCCGTGGGTTCAACGCCTTTCGCTTCTCAATTTTCCGGTTCCGATTACGCTATGACAGGTGGTGCTGATTCGTATCTCTATTTCATCCACAACGCCAATACCATGATCACTACCGGTGCTGCCGGAGACCTGCTTGGCACTGGAGAGCAGATTCAGGCAGTATTCACCGATCCGCTTATCCTGCATCAATTTCCTCGCACGTACCAGAGCAATTTCAACGATACGTATCAATTTCAGGCCGAGGCAGATGGCGCATCATTCGGAGTTTACCGGATCCGTCTGACGCATACTGGAAACGTTTTCGATACCACTGACGCTTATGGAACATTGATCACCCCTACCGGCACTTACGATGCTCTCCGTGTAAAATCCACCGATTTCACGACCGATGTGATTGAAGTGAAATTAGCCCAATTCCTTCCATGGACCAATTTCACAACGGTTATGGACACGTCTGTTACCTATTCTTGGCACGCCAAGGAGGAAAAGTTGGCCATTGCCGAATTCGCATTTGACAGTGTAGGAGACCCGGCTAGGTTCACCTATTCGGCAGTGCCTCCGATTTCAACAGTTGATGTTGCCAATTATGAGACCGATACGGAACTACGGCTTTATCCTCAGCCCGCTGCAGAAGAGCTTTTCATCCAAGGACTGAATCCGAACGCGAATCACAGAGCAGACGTATTCAGCATTGACGGCAAGCTGATCCGAACCGAAACGCTTACATCAAACAGCCTTTACGTGGCCGATCTTAGATCGGGAATGTACTTTCTGCGGATAACCCTTGCTGATGGCACACACAAAGAGCCTCTGAAGTTCATTGTGCGTTAGCACTACCGATAACGTGCTAACGGAGCATGTTTAGAGCAGTGTAGCCGCGTGAACAAGTAACGCGATAACCGAGGTAGTGACGTTTATTCGTGCTTAAGTCGCAACCATAACTTGTCATTCGATGTTAAACAGTTGAATTGGGAACACCACTTGACAAATTCAATTGCACTGGAAATGAAAGAGCCTGAACTGCCTCAGAATGAGGAAGAACGCGTAAATGCGCTGAACAGCTATCAGATACTTGATACTCTTCCAGAAAAGGACTACGATAGTATCACCCAACTGGCATCAGCGATATGCGACACGCCAATTTCGTTGATCTCATTGATCGATGATAAGCGGCAGTGGTTCAAATCGCGTCATGGCTTGCAGGCCACAGAAACACCCAAGGAATACGCATTTTGCGCACATGCGATCGTTCATCCCGGCATGGTGCTGAGCGTGGAGGATTCCAGGCTGGATGAAAGATTCAAAGACAATCCATTGGTGAATGGCGATCCGCACGTGATCTTCTACTCCGGCATTCCACTGGTGAACCCCGATGGACATGCGCTAGGAACCCTTTGTGTTATCGACCATAAACCGAAGCTTCTTTCTCAAGCTCAGATAAAATCTCTGAAGGCCTTGGCACAACAGGTGGTTAACCTACTGGAATTGAGAAAAGCCAATGCTGCTCTTCAAGAACACAATGATCGATTGCAAGAATTTGCTGATGCCGTTGAAGGAGAATTGAGCTCTCCTCTCAATCAAATGAGTGCGCTCACTGGTCTTTTGGAAAGTGTTTATGGTGATAAACTTGACCTGAAAGGTCAGGAAGTATTGAAGAATCTGAACCGTACATCGCACGAGCTGAGCAACCTGATCAAACAGTTCCTGCAGAACAGACAGCATTAATCGCCCTATGTCTCCTTCAGAAATCGCTGCACCCTGGTGGCCACGTTTCTCCTGATATCCATGTAAAACAGACCATAATCTGCAACATGCAGGTTTTTCATGAGCCTGAACCATGGAGCTTTGGTCTTCACCCACAGCACCTTCCCTCCCACATCCTTTATCCTGACTTCCATTTTCCGAGTGCGAATCCTATTCGGATTCAGAACAACTGCACCTGTATGATTTTCGTTGACCACAACAGATGTGTCGGTGGTCCAACTGAGCGGATTGATGCTTTGCGTATTCTTGAACCACTTGCCTTGAGGCATGAATCCTTCCTTGTAGCTCATCCAAGTGACGTAGCAACCCGTTTCATCCTCGTTGCTGCAGAGCTGTAAATTCCGGTAAAGTGTATCTGCTATGGTAAACCCGATCACATATGCGGCTACCATTTGCTTGCGCAACTCAGTGGTGTCTACCATTTCGCGCAACAGACGTCTTGTATGGTGCGTTCCTTGACTGTGACCGGCAATGATGAAAGGTCGGCCCTCGTTATGGTGTTTCATATAGTACTGAAAGGCCCGTCTCACATCAGAATAAGCAAGGTCGAGCGCTTTGTCGCCATCCTCCGACTCATGATAGAAAACCCCTACAACCGCTTGCCTGTACCTGGGAGCGTACACACGGCAGCTTGCATTGAAAACACTTGCCTGCAAGCGTACCGGGTACTTATCAACCTTCCGATTGATCTTCTCCATATCCAAACTCGCGTTCCAAAGCGGGCCTTGCTGGTAAATAGTAGGATGCACATAGAACACGTCTACCTCCTTGAGACTATCAGGAATCCATGTTTCGCCTTTGGGAACCACATCTGCAACATCGTTTCTGAAAGGCAAGGCCGACCACGACTCATTGAGCGCGTAATCGGGTGGTGCGGGATGTCGTTCTTGATCGAAAGTGGTCTGTTGTGCAAACGAAAGCACCGATACGACCGACAATAGTACCATGCCGACCGCGTATCTGACCAGACGTCTCATGGTTATGCCGCGGCCTCGTTAGAGGCAGAATTCAACACCGATGCTTCCGATTGCGCTCTTTCAATGAACCCTTCAATGACCACGGTTGTCAGTAACGGATTGACCATGTGATAAAGGTGTTCCCGGAACATATCCCTCTCATCGTTATCTGTAATATCTATGACCTGCGCGTGGCAATTGTCGTAAATACGGCCAACGTACTTGGCCACTGAATCGCGCTCACTTTTAAGAATGAGTACAGGAATACCGTGCGATTCCATATTCGGTAAGGACCGTTGCTTATCGAACGCCTTCGATTCAAGCAATGCAGAATGAACCTGAATGGCGAAGATCTTGGCCGGAAGTCGGTTCAAGGCCTGCTCAATAGGTATCCTGTTCAGGTCGGGAAGAGAACCTATGGTGGTCATCAGTTGGAGTATTCGCCCTTTCACTGCTTTCCACACTCTGTCGCGCATGGAAGAATCCTTTCTGATAAGCCACTCAGACAACGCAATACCTCGGTTGCGCATTCCAACGTTCGATTCCCACGGA